>DASTHJ010000301.1:0-2724 GCA_035718265.1 Steroidobacteraceae bacterium
AGGATCTCCAGCGTCACGCTTTCCTGCGGCTGCAGGTGGATGACCAGCCGGTTGGCGGGTAGATAGGACTGGTCGGCCGCGAAGATGTTGTGCGGCACGGACTTGAACTGGATCGCGATGTCGGTGCGCCGCGATTGCAGGCGCTTGCCGGTGCGCAGGTAGAACGGCACGCCCGCCCAGCGCCAGTTGTCGATCTCGGCGCGCAGGGCGACGAAGGTCTCGGTGTCGCTCGTGCCCTTGGCGCCCTGTTCCTCGTTGTAACCGGGCACCGGCTTGCCACCGGCGCTGCCGGCCGTGTACTGGCCGCGCACCGAGTTGGCCGCCACCGTGGCCGGCGTGATCGGCCGCAGGCTGCGCAGGATCTTGGTCTTCTCGTTGCGCACTTCGCCCGGCTCGAGCAGGTGTGGCGGTTCCATGGCGACCAGCGCCACGAGCTGCAGCATGTGGTTCTGCACCATGTCGCGCAGCGCGCCGGCGTCGTCGTAGTAGCCCCAGCGGCCTTCGACTCCCACGGTCTCCGCGACGGTGATCTGCACGTGATCGATGGACGCGGACTTCCACAACGGCTCGAACAACGAGTTCGCGAAGCGCAACGCCAGCAGGTTCTGCACGGCCTCCTTGCCGAGGTAATGATCGATGCGGAATACCTGGTCTTCGCTGAACGCCTTGCCGACGGCCTCGTTGATGGCGACGCTCGAGGCGTAGTCCTGCCCGATGGGCTTCTCGAGGATCACGCGGCAGTGATGGCACGCCAGGCCCGCCGCCTGCAGACTCTGGCAGGTGGGACCGTAGAGCCTGGGCGAGGTCGCCATGAAGTAGACCATGCGATCGCTGCCCGCCAGCACCTTCTGCAGCGCCTCGGTGCCCTTGACGGTGCCATCGCCCGCCTCGAACGGCGCGTAGCGAACGCGGCCCAGCAGGTCGTCGAGCGCCGGCTTCTCGAGGTATTCGGCCGGCACGAACTTGCGCAGCGCGCCTTCGACGTAGCCGCGGAACTCCGCGTCGCTGTACGGATGGCGCGCCGAGCCCACGAAGCCGAGCGATTGCGGGATCAGTTTCTCGCGCACCAGGTGATACAGCGACGGCCACACCATGCGCTGCGCCAGGTCGCCGGTGGCGCCGAACAGCACGAATCTCTCGACGTTGATGGTCTTCATGAACGGGTCATCAGCAGGCGCGCGGCGCCCAGCAATTCGACGTGCGGATGCGAAATGGTTTCCAGCGGCACGCTGCGCATGGCGGGCGTGAAGCGTCCCTTGTACTCGAAGCCCTGGCGCACGCGGCGCTCCAGCGTCTCCCGATCGAAGTGCTGGAGCATGGCGCCGGAGATCAGCACCCCCGACCAGGCGCCGAGCGTCAGCGCCAGGTCGCCGGCGAACGAGCCGAGCAGCTCGCAGAACAGGCCGACGGCTTCGACGCAGTCCGGATCGGCGTTGCCCGCGGCGCGCGTGGTGATCTCGGCGGCGCCGAGCTCGGGCACGTGGCGTCCCTCGCTTTCGCACAGTCCCTGGTACACGTTGGCAAGACCGGCGCCCGACAGCACGCGTTCCGCGGACACGCGCCCGTATTTCCTGCGCAGCCAGCGCAGCAGCTCGATGGAGCGCTCGTTGGTCGGCGCGAAGCTCGAATGGCCGCCCTCGGTGGCCAGCACGGTGAACGCATCGCCATTCGCCACCACGCCGCCCACGCCGAGGCCGGTGCCCACGCCCACGATGGCGCACACGCCGTGGGACAGCGGCAAGGACAAACGTTGCGCGCCCACCGGCTTCAGGTCGGCGGCGCGCAGCGCGCCCACGGCGTGACCCACCGCCTCGAAATCGTTGATGACGTGCAGATGCTCGAAGCGCTGCGACTCGCTGAGCGCGCGCGCGGAGAACGACCAGGCACTGTTCGTGAGCTGCACGCGATCGGCCTCCACGCGGCCGGCGACGGCGACCGCCGCGCGACGCAGCGCGGCCGGCACACCGGGCGTCGCTGTGCGGTAGTGCTGGGCGGCATGCGAGATGGATTCATGGGCGCGCACCGGGTAGCGGCGCACGCAATGCACATCGACCGGGGACCCCTGCTCGCCTCCCACCGCGATCCCGAAGCGGATGTGCGTCCCACCGACGTCGGCGACCAGGCCGAGCACGCGCGATCGATCGAAATTCTCGCCATCCGCCAGTTGCGCCCCGCTGGGCGCGATTGTTCCCGTCACCATGTCGCTCCGAAAAAGACCGCAAAGGCTGCGCCGCTGCGGACAGCGCTGTCAACCCGTTCGCGCGCGGATTCTACCTATTATTTGACATCGGCGTGGTGCGCATCTTGCAGCGCAGGACATCGATTGACAACGCTGTCTGTCGACAAGACAATTTGTCTCCGCTATGGCCCGCATCACCATTCATGACGTCTCGAAGGCCGCGGGTGTCTCGATCAAGACCGTCTCGCGAGTGCTCAACAGCGAACCGAACGTGCGCAGCGAAACACGCGCGCGCGTGCTCAAGCTGGTCGAAGAGCTGAACTACCATCCCAGTCTCTCGGCACGCAGCCTCGCCGGTCGCAGCTCGAACCTGATCGGCCTCATCTACCAGAACCCCAGCGCCAACTACGTGGTCGACCTGCAGAAGGGCGCGCTCGAGCGCTGCCACACGCGCGGCTACCGGCTGCTGGTGCATCCCTGTGAGGGCAACGACCTCTCCAGCGTGCGCGATCTCGCCGGCCTGGTGCTCGAATCGCACCTCGACG
>DASTHJ010000302.1:0-2676 GCA_035718265.1 Steroidobacteraceae bacterium
CTTCGAGACGGCGTAGCCGCGCGCAATCGCGCGCTCGGTCTCGTGCAGCAGTGCATTGAGGTCCACCGGCAGGATGTCGATGGTGCGGATGGTCGACAATGTGCGCCCGTCGGCGAGCCAGCGCGAGCTGAAGTCCCAGCCACTCTCGGCCGTGGCGCGCAGGTTGCGATACACCTCGGCGGCCGGCCGCCCGGAATTGCGCGCCGTCTCGATGTCCTCGAGCCAGGCCTCGTCGCGCGGCGCCGCGCGATCGTCCCAATAGCGGTTCAGCACCGTGCCGTCATGCAGCCGGACGACGCGCCGATGCGCCGTGCCGGGCACGAGCCGGTCCGCGCCCTCCATCCAGAACTGATGTTCGCGCAGCAGCTGCGGCAGATATTTCGCGTACGTGGCTTCACCGTGGCGCTCGCTGGCGCGCGTGACCATGGCGGCGAAGAACGGCGGCTGCGAGCGGCTCAGGTAGTAAGTCCGGTTGCCGTTCGGAATGTGCCCGTAGGTGTCGATGAGGTGCGCGAAGTTGGCGAGCATGTCGTCCGCCAGGTCTTCGCGGCCCGCGCCTTCGAGGCCGAGCATCGTGAAGTAGGAATCCCAGTAGTAGATCTCGCGGAACCGGCCACCGGGCACGACGTAGCGGTGCGGCAGGGGCAGCAGCGAGCTGCCCGGCACGGGCTGATCCGGCTGGCGCGTGAGCACGTCCCACAGCGAGGCGATGTGCGTGCACACGTCTTCGTCGGGCTTGCTGCGGTACGTGCTCTCCGACACTTCGGGGATCTCGAAATGGCGCGCCACGAAGGCGCGCAGGTCGAAATCCGCGGCACGGCGCTGCTCGCGGTACGCGGCCAGGATGGCCTCGGGAGCGCCTTTCGGGATCGCGTCCGCAAAGGTCTTGCTGTCGCTGAACACGCGGCCGCGCTGCACGGCGTCGAACAGCTCGCCATAGAGAATGGACGGTGGCGCCGGCGCGGCAGCGGGCGCCGCAGCATGCGCCGCGCCCGCGCACAGCCATGCACACAGCCACAGCGCGACCCACGAACGGACGGGGGAGAGTGAACGCATGACGCGAGACTACAACGCCATGCGCGGAAATCGTATCGGCGCGCAGTGCGGCGCGCACCAGCGGCGCGGACACGATGGAACCGGATGCGCGACTCGCGAGACTCACCGCCGTCCGAACTCAACAACAACCTCGAGGAGTTCATGCCCATGAAGGTCAAACTTTTCCTGGCCATCGCGGGGCTGGCGGCGGCGGGGACCGCCATCGCCCACGGGCCGCAGTTCAGCAACATCCTGTTCAGATTCGATGCCGGCGTCGGCGTGCAGCCGTTCCGCAGTGCGGGCGGCGCGCCGGCTCTCAACACCGTGGCCGGCGTCGCGCCCGGCGGTGTTCCGTGGTGGATCCGTTCCTTCGACGCGACGATCCGCAAGAATGGCGACGTGCGCGCCCACGGTGAAGGCGTGCTGCTCATCGGCGCCGACGGGCTGGGAACGCGCGCCGGCCCGCGGCAGATCGTGCTGTCGCTGTTCTGCCGCGCCGCACCCGTGCCGCCGGCCGTGACTGGCGCGCTGAACCTGGACTCGTTCAACTCCGAGCCGGTCGACCTGGATGCGGACGGTGATTTCGACGTACGCGGCAAGCTCACGGATTCCTCCGGCGCCACGCCGCCGCTCGATTGCGGCGATACCGGCGACAACCGGCCGATCCTGCTGATCCGCACCACCGCCGGAAATCCGGCCGTGCCGGCTGCCTGGTTCGCCGCCGGCATCCTGGCCGACAGTCACCGCGACGGGCACGGCGGCCACGGCCACGACTGAATCGGTAGTTAGGGGTCCCGCGGGGCCGGCGGCGCTAACCGCCGGCCCGCGCCTATCGGCGACATCCTAGTGTCACCGGCGGAATGCGCTCGCTGCAGCGCGCGGCGGGCCTGCGCCAGCATGTCCTTTTCGGATCCGAGGAGGACGTATGGAAACCAGCTCTCAGAATGGCGGCCGGCAGACGCAACGGGCACAGGAGCGCCAGTCACCACAGGGCAATCTGCCGGAATCGCAGGAAGCGGATCACGGCCGGGGCGCCGCGCAGCCGGCCGAGCGTGGGCGATCCGTCGCAGCGCGCCGCGCCAGCCTGCAGTCGTCGACGTGGAGCGGCAATCCGTTCGACACCATGCTGCGGTTGTCGCGCGAGATGGACCAGCTCATGGAGTCGTTCTTCGGCAGCCGCTTCACGTTTCCGGGCCGGCTCGGCGAAGGCGGCGGCCCGCGCGGCGGTGCGCCGGAGATCTGGGCGCCCAGGGTCGACGTGCGCCAGCGCGGCGAGGACCTGACCATTACGGCCGAGTTGCCGGGCGTGCCGCGCGACGCGATCCAGATCGAGGCCAGCGAGGATGGCATCGCGATTTCCGGTGAGCGCCAGGAAACGCGGCAGGAGGGCGATCGCGAGCGTGGCTACCAGCTCTCGGAGCGCAGCTACGGCAGCTTCTACCGCGACATTCCGCTTCCCGAGGGCGCCGACGTGGAGCAGGCCAAGGCCAGCATGCGTGACGGAGTGCTGGAGATCACCGTGCCGTTGAGGCCAGGGCAGGGTCGAAGACAGATCGCGATCAGCGACTGAAGCCTTATAGGAAAGGGCTCACAGAGCGCTCGACCGGCAACCGATGGAACGGCCGCGCGAGCGCTCGTAGC
>DASTHJ010000303.1:0-3179 GCA_035718265.1 Steroidobacteraceae bacterium
GGAATGCGGTTGTGGCCGAAGATCATGAAACTGTAGTGCAGGTAGCGCACCACGCCTGCGAGCTCCAGCTCGAGGATCCGGTTGAGGGCGTCGACGATCTTCTTCGTCAGCTTCGCATCGAGCTCGGATTCCGCCATGGCGCGCTCCTGTGATTGTGGGGCGCGCGCATGTTAGCCCAGCCGGGTGAGACCCGGGGGCGATCTGCCGATGGCAATGAGAATGCGCCGCATCCGCGGCGCAGGCCGCGGATCAGGCGATCAGGCTTGTTAGTTCCCGCATCAGCGGGGGCGAGCCGCCGGCGCCGTTGCCGGAGCCGAACAGGGTCTCGCCGAACGCTTCCAGCGGCGAATGCCGCCCGAAGCTGAATTCCCGGGCGCTCTCGGCGTCCTCGATGATGGCGCAGCACAGCGCGGCGTTCTGCGAGCGGCCGGTGATCTCGCGGATGTCGTCGGTGGGGATTCTGGGTACGGGCATGTGCCTCCTTGTTCCGGCGCCCAAGTGCGCCGTACCCAAGCCAAGCAATATCCGCACCACCCTGACTCCGCCAGGCGACGTCCCGCTGTCGTTGCCCGACGACAGTTCTGGAAGAAATTACAAAACACGGGGACCGTTCGTTCAACCGGGCGGCGAGAAGACCAGCAGCGATACCCCTTGGCGCGGCAGCGTGAACCGCACCTCGGTGCCACCGCGGCTGCCGCGTACGGCCGATTCTCCCGACTCCAGCGTGGCGAGCCGGCCGGCCGCACGCAGCGCTTCGTACGCGGATTTCTCGACGCTCGGCGGTGAGCCCATGCGCTGCCAGGCGCCGTACGAATTGCCGTGCTCCTGATCGATGCGATAGTGCGTCAGCCGCGTGAACCCGCGCGGCAGCCCCTGCAGATCCAGTTCGATCGCCGCGTCGTCGCCGGGCACGTCGTCGTCGTGGTAGTGCCAGACCAGCACGGCGACCTGCGCGTCCGAACGACTCGCCAGCACGCCGACGTCCGGCGTACCGCGCACGCCACTCGCCAGCATCTCGTCGAGCGCGAGCTGCCCGGAGCTCGAGGCCGGCACGCGCTGGCCTTGCATGCGCGCGAACATGCGGAACACGTTGAGCACGGCAAGATCGAGCCCGTTGCTCGCGAGCTGGCGAAAGCCGGCGAACAACGGCTGGTCCTCGAACGTGAAGGCCCAGGTCAGCGCGCCCTGCAGATTCACGTGGTGACGCGCGGCGAGCTCGTATTCGCGCGCGAAGATCGCGGCCGTGTAGCTCGAATACATGGTGCCATTGCGATAGCCCAGCCGCGCGCCCTGGCAGGCGGCGCAGCCTTCCGGATCCGATTCGCCGATCACGATGGGCTTGCCGGCCAGCGCCGGTCGTGCCGCGATCATGCGGAACCCCTGGTCGATGGTCTGCAGCTGGTCGCGGATTCCCATGCGCACGTGGCCGTCGACGAAGGTCGGCGCGCCCTTGGCGTGGAACGACAGGAAATCCAGCGGCGTGCCGGTCTCGCCGGTGGCGAAATTGCGCCCGGTGGTGACGTGATCGAGGAATCCTTCCATGAAGGCGCCGCCATGTCCGGCCGTGTCGGGACCGCCGACACGCGCGGCCGGCAGCGCACGCCGCACGCCGGCGATCGCGAAGTCGTGCAGCTTGTAGAACTCCTCGGGCGTGCCGTGCCAGTACATCGGGAGGTTGGCCTCGTTCCAGGTTTCGAACCACCAGCTGCGCACTTCGGCTGCGCCGTAGCGCTGCACGAAGTGCCTGGTGAGTTCGTAGCAGAGGTCCGACCAGCGCTGGTAATCGCGCGGCGGCCAGGCCCAGCCGCCGTCGAGCGAGGCACCGCTGACCGTCGGCCGCCAGGCATGCTGGTACGGCAGCGACGACGGCGCGGTGGTGAGCGCCTGCGGCATGAATCCCAACTCCACGTACGGCTTGAGGCCGCTTTCGAGGTAGGCATCGAAGATGCCGTCGATGACGCGCCAGTCGTAGTGCGGCGCGCCGGACTCCTCGGTGTAGACGTTGGTGCTGCCCCACTTGAACGCCGGCGTTCCGTCGCCCGAGGTCAGCAGGTTGTGCGCGCGGAAGTAGACGTCGTCCTTCTTCAGCATCCCCAGCTCGGCGAGCAGCCTGCGACCGTCCTTCATGGTAGCGTAGTTAGGCTCGTCGGCGCCGAAGAAGCGCCAGATCGGCACGAGCGCCGCGCCGCGCGTCCGCGCGTCGACGCTGATCTTCACCGGGAAACTGCCGGCGGCCTGTGCCGTGGCCATGCAGGCCGCCGCGAGCGCGGCGAACAGGAATTTGCCTGGCATGCATCCCTTGCTCATGTTCGCTCCTCGAGTCGATGCCGCCAGCGGGCCTGGTATTCGAGCAGGCCCGGAACCCGCAGCGGCGTGACGTGATACAGCTCGCCGGGCCCTGCCGAGGGCATTCCGGCCAAATGGGCGGCGACGCGCGTGCCGCCGCCCTCCGGGTAGAGGCGCACCGTTCCGGCGGGCACGCAGGCGCCCAGCAGTCCCGCGAACAACGGGTTCCGCGCCAGCGGCCCATCGATGAAGATCTCGCCCGCGGTGCCCAGTGATTCGATCAGCTGCGCCGTCATCAGCGCCGAGTACAGCGTGGCCAGTGCCGCGCGCTGCGCGGAATTCAATCCGTCCGCGCCTTCCACCCTGCCGGCCCGCCCGGAGTACGGACCGGCGCTCGCGAACGAGGGCAACGCCAAGCAGCCGCGCGCCAGCACATGGATCAGCGCGTCCATGGTCGGCTCGCCCGCGCCCTGCGCGATGGCTTCGTACTCGCGCCCGCCCATGTAGCGCGCGGTGGCGATCGGCGCGCCGAACACGTTGACGTTGGCGAGCATGTCGCGTTCCTCGCGCAGCCGCGCGAGGTCGCCGCGATTCGCCATCACGATGGTCCAGGTGCCGCTCGAGACGACGGTGAATGCCTCGCGTTCGCGGTCCATCAGGAAACGCAGGTAGGAGGCGTTCGAATCGTGGATGCCGCAGGCGACTTCACAGTGCGCGGGCAGGCCTGTGGCGGCCGTGACTTCCGGTCGCAGCACGCCGAGCCGGTCGCTGGCGCGCTGCATCGAGGGCATCAGCCGCGCCCAGCCCTGCCGGCGTGCCAGCGCCGAATACGCCTGCTCGTGCGGCCGCCACAGGTCGGTGTGCGTACCCAGCGAGGTCACCTCGCTCGCCAT
>DASTHJ010000304.1:0-2508 GCA_035718265.1 Steroidobacteraceae bacterium
GCGCGCAGCCCGGCGATCACGCCGGTCAGCACGTCGCCCATGCCGGCCGTGGCCATGCCGGGATTGCCGCGATCGCAGATACCGATCTCAGGCGCCTGGCCGGCGCCGCTCGCCACCAGCGTGCCCGCGCCCTTCAGCACCGCGACCGCGCCGTAGCGCGCGTGCAGCTCGCGCACCGCGGCCAGGCGGTCGGCCTGCACCGCGGCGGTTCCGATGCCTAACAACCTCGCGGCCTCGCCCGGATGCGGCGTGATGATCCAGCCCTCGGGCAGCTTCACGGGGTCGAGCGCCAGCAGGTTGAGGGCATCCGCGTCGACGACCACGGCCGGCCGGCGCGCGCGCAGCACCTCGCCCCAGAGCCGCCGGCCCCACTCGCCGCTGCCCAGGCCCGGCCCGATCGCGACCACGTCGGCGGCGGCCAACGGCGCCTCGAGGCTGGTGGTGGAGGCGACGGGTAGATAGATGAGCTCCGGCGTGCCGCCGCAGACCGCGGGGACGTTCTCGGCGGCGCCGGCCACGGTCACGAGGCCCGCGCCGACGCGCAGCGCCGCCGTGCCGGTCATGCGCAGCGCACCCGGCATGCCGCTGCCGCCACCGATGACGAGCACGCGGCCGCTGGAACCCTTGTGCGCATCGCGCGCACGCCGCGGCAGCGCCAGCGCGATCTCCGCGGCATCGATGCGCCGCATGAGCGGCGCGTAGGCGGGCGCCGCCGGCGGGATCACTCCCAGGTCATCGAGCAGCACGACGCCGGCATGCGCGGCACCGGCGCCGAGGAACAAGCCGCTCTTCAGGCCGACGAAGCTCAGCGTGACCTCGGCGCGCACCGCCTCTTCGTGCACGGCGCCGCTGTCCGCGTCGACGCCGGAGGGAATGTCGAGTGCCAGCACCGGGCGGCGCGCCGCGTTGATCGCGCGGATCACGGTCAGCGTCTCGGGGCGCGCCGGCGGGTGGAACCCGGTGCCCAGCAGGCCGTCGACGATGACGTCGCTGCCCTGCAGCGCCTCGGGTGCGAACGGATGCGCACGGCCGCCGGCGGCCAGCCATTCGTCGTGCGCGCGCCGCGCATCGCCCGTGAGCCGGTCGGGCGGCGTCGCTGCGAGCACCAGCGCATCCAGTCCCGCCGCCTGCGCGAGCCGCGCCAGCACGTAGCCGTCGCCGCCGTTGTTGCCCGCGCCGCAGACCACGGCCACGCGGCGCGCCTGCGGCCAGCGCGCCCGCAGCAGCTCGAGCGCGGCCTGCGCCGCGCGCGTCATCAGCGTGAATCCCGGCACGTGACGCTTCTCGATCTCGAAGGCATCGAGCGCGCGCACCTGCGCGGCGGAGTAGATCGCGGTCGGCCGGTTCATGGCGGGAATTATAATGACGCCCCCGCATGATCCCGCGTGAACCTCCAGCGGCACAGCTCGCCGAGTTGAAGTCGACCCTCGTGTCGATGGCCCGCGCGCGCGGCTTCGATGCGCTCGGCGTCGCCGATCTCGGGCTCGATGCCGACGCCGCCTGGCTGCGGCGCTGGGTGGCTGCCGGCCGGCACGGGGAGATGGACTACATGTGGAAGCACGGCACGCGGCGCACGCGGCCGGCAGAGCTGATTCCCGGCACGGTGCGCGTGCTCTCGGCGCGCATGAACTACTGGCCCGGGGACGCACGCGACGCCCAGGCAACACTCGCCGACCCGCAGGCGGCCTACATTTCGCGCTACGCGCTGGGCCGCGACTACCACAAGGTGCTGCGCCACGCGCTCAAGGACCTGGCCCAGGACATGATCGGCGCGCTCGGGCCGATGGGCTATCGCGTGTTCGTCGACTCCGGGCCCGTGCTGGAACGCGCGCTGGCGCGCAACGCGGGCCTCGGCTGGATCGGCAAGCACACCAACCTGCTGGCGCGCGATGCCGGCTCCTATTTCTTCATCGGCGAGATCCTCACGGACATGCCGCTGCCGGTGGACGAGGCGGCGAGCGCGCACTGCGGCAGTTGCGCCGCCTGCATCCCGGCCTGCCCGACCGGCGCGATCACGGCGCCCTACCAGCTCGATGCGCGACGCTGCATTTCCTACCTGACCATCGAATTGCACGGCGCGATCCCGGTGGAGCTGCGCCGCCTGCTCGGCAACCGGATCTATGGCTGCGACGACTGCCAGATCGTCTGCCCGTGGAACAAGTTTGCGCGCGCCGCGGCGCATCCGGACTTCAAGGTGCGCCATGGGCTCGATGCGGCACATCTCGCGGAGCTGTTCGGCTGGAGCGAGCAGGAATACCTGCAGCGCACCGAAGGCTCGGCCATCCGGCGGATCGGCTACGAACGCTGGCTGCGGAACATCGCGGTGGCGCTGGGCAATGCGCCGTCGACGCCGGAGAATCTGGCGGCGCTGAAATCGCGCGTGAACGATTCGTCGGGACTCGTGCGTGAACACGTCGCGTGGGCGCTCGCCGAGCACCAGCGGCGGGCGGCCTGACTACTCGTCCAGCCAAGAGGCGCCGTACCTCTTCGAGGTGCGTCCCCTTTTGC
>DASTHJ010000305.1:0-5630 GCA_035718265.1 Steroidobacteraceae bacterium
CGATCGTCCTCCCGCATGACACATGACGATGGTCTCGGCGTCGCGCGTGAACTCCGCGAGGCGCGCCGGGACCTGGCTCATGGGCACATGTACGACGCCTGGAATGCGCGCAAGTTGCAGCTCCCAGTCTTCACGTACGTCCAGCACCAGCGGGTTTTCGCCGCGATCGCGCTTCGCCTTGAGCTCCTCGACCGATATCTCGCGGACCACGATGATCCCCGAAACGCTCAGAACTGGAATCGCTCGGGAGAGGGAGCGTTTTCGAGCGGATCGACCGCGGTCTCGAACAGCCCGGTGCTGTCCCAGGTTCCCTCGGCGGTGCGCGTCACCAGCAAGGCTTCCTGGGGCAGCGAGTTGCCGACCACCACGAACAGCCGGCCGCCCACCGCCAACGCGCGGGCGAAGCGTTCGTCGTACAGGGGCAGGGCACCACATACGGCAATGAGCGCATAGTCCCTGCCCAGATCCAAGTTGAAAGTGTCACCCGTGACGACTTCCACCTGGCCGAACCCGGCGCGCTTGAGGTTGCGCCGGGCGTCCTGGGCCAGCTCGGGGCGGATCTCGATGGCGCGCACGCTCGCACCCATGGCCGACAGGCACGCCGCCACGTAGCCGGTGCCGCAGCCGACCACCAGCGCGCGCATGCCCGCCGCGGCATCGAGCGCCTGGAGGAGACGTCCGACAACCATCGGCGTCAGCATGTGCTGACCGGGCGCGAGCGGAATGTCAGTGTCGGCGAACGCGAGTCCGGCGAAGCGTTCCGGCACGAAGAATTCACGTGGCGTGCGCCGCATGGCGTCGAGCACACGCTCGTCGAGTACATCCCACGCGCGGATCTGCTGGTTGATCATCTGGTCACGCGCGAACTCGATCTGCATGAAAAATCTCCGCCACTGGAATGCTACTTATTCTGCCCGAAACCACTCGCGGAGGCGTCGCGATTCGTCGCGGAACCAGTCGGCACATCGCTTATCTTTATGGTTAATGTCGAATGGCCCCTTGCCATGCTCGGCTATCCTGCGGCCGTGCGTGACTGCTCCGCAGCATTCGACGCACTAATAACAACAGGACCAGGCTGGGGATGTCGATTCTTGGGTTGATCTGCGTGCTGCTCGCACTGGTGGCGACGCTGCTGTTCGTGCTGTTCCTCTTCCAGCGGCGCGACCTGCGGGCGGTCTCCCAGCTGTCGCTCACCGTGCAGCGCGCGATCGCCGGCGAGCGGCTGCCGCCGCGCATCGAGCTCGAGCAGCAGTTCGAGGGCCAGCACGACGTGCAGGCCATCGGCCTCTCGGTCAACCAGCTGCTGATGCGCGCCGCACGCAACGCCGGCCGCGAGAAGTCGGGCCCGAAGCTGTTCGCCGAGCTCGGCGAGCGCATCCACGAGGCCGTACTCGTGCATCGCGACGTGATCCTGTACGCCAACAGCCAGTTCGCCAGCTTCGTCGGCGTCGATCGCGTGGACCTGATCGACCGCCGCCTCGCGGACCTGGTCGCGCCGGAGTACTCCGAGCTGGTCGCCGAGAACCTGCGGCGGCGCCTCGCCGGTGCGCACGGCGCCGAGCGCTTCGAGGTGGAGATGGTCGGCCTGCAGGGCCAGGTGAGCCTGCTCGAGCTAACTACCGCGCCGATCGATTTCGAAGGCCAGCCGGCGCTGCTCGTGACCGGCGTCGAGGTGATCCCGACCAGGAAGCTGCGCGCCATCGCCAGCGGCCGGATCGAGGAGAAGGAAGCCGCGGCGCGCGCCGCCATGGTCGCACCGCCGCTGCCGCCGCCGCCACCGCCGCTGCAGGTGTTCGCGCTGCAGTCGCTCGGCGAGGCCATCGTGGCCACCGATCTCGACGGCCGGCTGACGTTCCTGAATCCGGCCGCGGAGAAACTGCTCGGCGTGCAGCGCGCGCAGGCGGTCGGTCGGCCGCTGGAGGAGGTCGTCGGGCTGGTCGACCAGAACGACCGCAAGCTGCTCGCCGATCCGGTGCGCGAGGCGATCGGCGGCAATGGCAACCCGCACAACCTTTCGCGCCGCGCGGTGCTGCTCGGCAAGGCCTCGGGCGAAGAGCGCGCCATCGAGCTCGCCGCCTCGCCGCTGCGCGTCGACGGCCAGGTCAGCGGCGCGGTGGTGTTGCTGCACGACGTGACCGAGCTGCGCGGTCTGCACCGGCAGATGTCCTACCAGGCGACCCACGACGCACTCACGGGCCTGGTCAATCGCCGCGAATTCGAGCGACGGCTCGAGGAGGCCGCGGAGGCCGCGCGCCGCGGCGAGGCCACGCACATGCTGTGCTACCTGGACCTGGATCGCTTCAAGATCGTCAATGATTCCAGCGGCCACCTGGCCGGCGACGCGATGCTGCGGGACGTCGCGAAGCTGCTGCGCGAGGCGGTGCGCGATTCGGACACGGTGGCGCGGCTCGGTGGCGACGAGTTCGGCATGCTGCTCGTGGGCTGCCCGCTCGACAAGGCGCGACAGATCGCCGAGGACGTGTGCCGTTCCGTCGCGGCGCACCGCTTCGTGTGGCAGGACCGCGTGTTCAACATCGGCGTCTCGGTCGGGCTCATCGAGATCGGACGCGAAGCCGGCAGCGTCGAGCAGCTGCTGGCCGCGGCGGATTCCGCCTGCTACGTCGCGAAGAAGGAAGGCGCCGGGCGCGTGGCCGTGTACTCGGCGCGCGACGAGGCGCTGGCGCGCGGCAGCGGTGAATTCGAGTGGCTGCAGAAGCTGCAGGGCGCGATCAAGGAAGAGCGCTTCGCGCTGTACTATCAGCCCATCGTGGCCGCGTACGGCAACGACGTGGACGGGCCTTCCATGGAAGTGCTGCTGCGCATGCTCGACGAGAGCGGCCAGGAGATCGCGCCGGACGAATTCGTGCCGTCGGCGGAGCGCTTCCGCCTGATGGCCTCGGTGGATCGCTGGGTGGTGCAGACCACGTTGCAGGCGCTGTCGCGCAATGCCTTCCAGCTGGCACGCGAGCGCAGCGTGGCCATCAACATCTCGGGGCAGACGCTGGGCGATCCGCAATTCCTGGAGTTCGTCGTCGAGTGCCTCGACAGCACCGGCGTCGCACCCGAGCAGGTGTGCTTCGAGATCTCCGAGAGCGCCGTGGTCGGCAATCTCGAGGCCGCGCGCCGCTTCGTCGGCGTGCTGCACGGCATGGGTTGCAAGTTCACCATCGACGATTTCGGGTCCGGCGTCGGCTCTTTTTCCAGCCTGAAGAGCCTGGAGCTCGACTACCTGAAGCTCGACGGCTCGTTCATGCGCAACCTGGCGCGCGACTCGGTCAGCCAGACGATGGTGACCGCGATGATCAAGCTGGCGCGCACCCTCAACTTCAAGATCATCGCCGAGCAGGTGGAAGACAGCGCCGCGCTCGATGCGGCCCGCAAGATGGGCGTCGACTACGTACAGGGCTTCGTGATCGCGCGGCCGGCGCGCCTCGCGACTGCCGCCTGAACCACGAGGAATCGAATGTCATTCGCACAAGGCCAACTACTCGCCCCCTGCCGTTTCCGCGGGGAACATCCCACCGTGATGCGGCCGGCATCGCGCGCGCCGTTGATCCGCGGGCGGCATGACCGCAGCGGTGGCCTGTGCACGGCGACGCGACGCGGCCTGCGTGCCGGCAGCCGCCCCCAGTTGCGGGACACGCGCTATCGCCGGCCCGCGGCGCGCAACTCGCCGCCGCGACGGACTTCCTGATCCGCTCCCCGGGAGCCGCCCGTGGAGACGCGGCACCTCTGAGCCCTCAGTCCGCGAGGTTCATTTTCCGCAACAACCGGGTGTAGCGCGGATCCGCCGCAAGCCGTTCGATCTCCGGCCGATGCTGCAATCCGAGCAGGCCCGGATCCCGGAGCGCGACGGCCTTTTCGAGCCAGGCAAACGCCTGCTCGCGATCGTCCTGCCAGGCATAGCTGAACGCGATCTGCACCGCGTACAGCTCCGGCGCACGCGCGATGAGCCGCTGCAGGGCGGCGCGCGACTCGGCGCTCTGGCCTGCCGAGTAGGCCGCCATCGAGACGGAGTAGTCCCGGAAAGACTCGTCGGGATTCGCGCGCGCGAGGCGCAGCGCCTCCGCGGAATTGCCCGAATACAGCTCGGCCAGCGTCATCAGCAACCAGCGGTAGTCCGAATACGGCGACAGCTCCGCCGAGCGCTGCAATGCCTTGCGCGCCTGCGGGTAGTCACGCGCATCCATCAGCAGCAGCCCGAGCCAGTCCCAGGTCTTGCTCGCGAGCGGATTGCGCTCGACGCAGCGGCGCTGGACTTCAAGCGCGTGCGCCGTGTCGCCGATGTTCCAGTAGAAATTGGCGTAGGTCTGCAGCAGCTCGATGTTGTTGGGGTCGGTGCGCATCGCGAAATCCAGGTCCGATCGGGCGCCGGCGAAGTCCCAGTCCCGGCCCATGCGCACCTTGGCGCGCGCCACGTAGGCTTCCGTCAGCGCTGGCGCCAGGGCCATCGCGCGCTCGGCTTCGAGCTGCGCGAGTTCGAACGCCGCGTCCTGCATGGTCGCGAACCCGAGATCCGCGGCCGCCAGCGCGATGCCCGCATGCGCGGGTGCGAACGCCGGATCCAGGGCCGCCGCCCGTTCGAACGCTTCCTGCGCGCGTTGATGCCGCTCGGTCGCCACTTCGTTGCGGAACTGCCGGCCGAGCAGGTATTCCTCGTAGGCCCGCAGGTTGGCGGTGCGCATGCCGGCCGCCGGCGCCTTTCCGGCCAGCAGCCGCAGCTTGAGCGCCTCCACGACCGCGGCGGCGACGCTTTCCTGGATGTCGAACACGTCCTTCATCTCGCGGTCGTAGCTCTCCGACCAGATGGCGACGCCGTCGGCCGCGCGCACCAGCTGCACCGTGAACTTCAACCGGCTGCCGGAGGCGCGCACGCTGCCTTCGAGCACGTGTGCCACGTTCAACTGCCGTGCGATCGAGGTGACGTCGACCTTGTCGTCGCGAAATGCGAACGACGAGGCGCGCGCCGTCACGCGCAGCTCCGGGATCTTGGTCAGCAGGTCGATCAATTCCTCGGCCAGTCCGTCCGACAGGTATGCGTGGTCGTGATCCGGACTCAGGTCGACGAACGGCAGCACGGCGATCGCCGGTTGCGTGTCGATGGTGGTGTTCTCGCCGGCGCCGGCCTGCGTCGCGCCAGGGCTGGAGCGGCTGGATTCCGGCGGATTGCGGGTCCAGTAGATGGACAGCGCGATGGCGACGAGCAGCGCGGCGCCGGCCGTCGACCAGCGTCGGGCGCGCCGCGGAGTCGCCGGCGGCTGATCGCCGGCCGTGACACAGGGCCGCAGCGCGGCGATGAAGGCGCCCAGATCCTGGTAGCGCTCCGCGGGAGCGGGCGCCGTCGCCTTCTGCACGATCGCGCGCAGCCCGGCGCCCGGTTGCCGGGCTCCCTCGGGGGCCGGCTGGCCGGGACGCACGCCGGTGAGCAGTTCGTGCAGGACGACGCCCGCCGAATACACGTCGGTGCGCACGTCGATCGGCTCGCCGCGCAGCAGCTCGGGGCTGGCGTACTCCGGTGTCAGCGCGCGTCCGTAGGTGCGCGTGAGCGCGCGCGGATCGGCGTCCGCCTGCAGCAGGCTGGCCACGCCGAAGTCGAGCAGGCGCGTCTCGCCCTTGTCGTTCACCAGGAT
>DASTHJ010000306.1:0-3403 GCA_035718265.1 Steroidobacteraceae bacterium
CTATTCGAACTACGCGCGTGGCGGCGAGGACTTCATGGCTATCTACCGCGTGCTCGACGTCATGCCGAAGGGCCGCAACGAGAACGGCCCGTACTTCTCGCTCACCGACTGGGCGCGGCCGCACGACATGTATGGCAAGGGCGGCGAGGTGGCGGCCAACGGCCGCTTCACACCTCCAGGCTCCTGTTGCATGTGAGGCCGCCGTCCTCAATTGCACCTGCGGAGAAATCGCCGATTGAACATGCGTACCCCCCTGCTTTGCCTCCTGGTCGCCTATCCGATCTGTGCCGGTGCGCTGCCGGCGCAGAAGGACTTTCCGCCGTTGCTCGTGGAATCGCAGGAGACGGCGGCCGCGCTCGAGGCGGCACCCGAACACCTGCGTGCCGACGCCGGCGTCTACGTGCTGACGTCGATGGGATATCGCCGCGTGCGCGAGAGCCGCAATGGCTTCAACTGCCTGATCGAGCGCGACCTGCCCGGCGCGTTCGAGCCGCGCTGCTTCGACGCCGAGGGCAGCGCCACGCTGCTGCCGGTGATCTTCTACCGGGCCGAGCAGCGCGCGCGCGGCGCGACGCGCGCCTACATCGAGCGCCAGGTGAAGGAGCGCTTCGAGAAGGGCGAATTCATCGCGCCACGCCGCGTGGGCATCTGCTACATGCTGTCGACGCGCAACGCGGTGGTGGACAACGGCAAGGTGGCACGGGTCGGGCCGCGGCTGCTGTTCTATGCACCCCACCTCAGCAATGCGGACCTCGGCACGACGCCGGATCTCGAGTCGCGCATGCTGGTCGTGGATGAGGACAGCGCCACGGCGATGATCGTGGTCCCGGTGAGCTCGGCGCGACGCACGCGCATCAACTACCTGTCGCCGGACGACATGTCGCCGCTCACGCAGTCGCAGGACGAGACGGTCGCCGATTCGGATCCGCGCGACGCGCTCGGCGGCCAGAAGGAGATCCGCTGCAGCCTCAACCAGGCCGAGACCTGCCGGCTCGACAAGCCGGACAAGTCGCCCGCGCCCCGGTAGGCGCTAGCCGAGCGCCTGCACGGCCTTCGCCAGGTCGTGCAACAGGTCCTCGGTCGATTCGATGCCGATCGACAGGCGCAGCAGCCCGTCCACGAGGCCGGCGGCGGCGCGCGCTTCCGGCGCCATCGCCGCGTGCGTCATGGTCGCCGGGTGCGCCACCAGGCTCTCCACGCCGCCCAGCGATTCCGCCAGCGAGAACAGCTCGAGTGCCTCCGAGAAGCGCTTCGCGCCCTCGATGCCGCCTGCCACCTCCACGGTCACGATGGCGCCGAAGCCGCCCTGCTGGCGCCTGGCGATCTCGTGGCCCGGATGGCTCGCGAGGCCGGGGTAGTACACGCGCTTCACGCCCTTTTGCGACGCGAGGTATTCGGCGACGGCCTGGGCATTGCGCCCGTGCTCGCGCAGCCGCACGTGCAGCGTGCGCAGTCCGCGCAGCGTGAGGAAGCTGTCGAACGCCGACGCCGTGACGCCCAGGCAGTTGCCCCACCAGCCGACCTGCTCCGCCAGTTCGGCGGTCTTCGCGATGACCGCGCCGCCCACCACGTCACTGTGGCCGTTGATGTACTTGGTGGTCGAATGCACGACGAGGTCCGCGCCGAGCTCCAGCGGCCGCTGCCACCCCGGCGACAGGAAGGTGTTGTCGGCGACCACCAGTGCGCCCTGCGCATGGCCGCGCCGCGCGATATCGGCGATGTCGGTGATGCGCAGCAGCGGATTGCTCGGCGTCTCGATCCAGACCATGGCCGCGGGCCTGGACAGCGCCGCGCCCACCGCGGCCGGGTTGCCGAAGTCGACGAACTCCACGGCCAGCTCGCCGCGCTTGTTCCACGCGGTGAACAGGCGGAACGTGCCACCGTAGCAATCGTGCGGCGCGACGATGCGCGCGCCGGCGGGCAGCAGGTGCCCGACGAGCGTGATCGCGCCCATGCCGGAGCCGGTGACCACCGCGCCCGCACCCCCTTCGAGGTCGGCCAGCGCCTCGGCCAGCAGGTCGCGCGTCGGATTGCCCGAGCGGCTGTAGTCATAGCGACGCTTGTCACCGAAGCCGCGGAAGGCGTAGGTCGACGAGAGGTGGATGGGCGGTACCACCGCGCCGGTCACGTCGCAGGTTTCGAGGCCGGCGCGCACCGCGCGGGTGTCCTGGGTCAGCTTGGTCATCCGGAGGTTCCTGGAAGTTCGTTCAATGTGTGGGTGAAAGGACGCTCGCGAAGATGCGCGCGAGCTGGCGGTTTTCCTTCAGGAAGGCATCGTGGCCATACACCGAGGAGATCTCGTGCAGCTCGGCGTCCGGCAGCCGCGCAACCATCGCGCGCACGTCCGCCAGCGGCACGAGCTGATCCTCGCGCACGGCGACCGCCGTGACCGGCGCGAAGATGCGCGCGGTATCGACGCGATGCAGGTCGATGGATTCGGACAGGCACAGGAAGGATTCGGGCCGATAGGTCTTCGCGTATTCGGCGCCGCGCGCGAACAGGTATTCCTCGACGGGCAGCGTGAACTCCTGCTCGTCACGGCGGCGCGGCGCGCCGCCGAATCGCGCCGCGAATTCCTCGGCGCTGCGATAGGTGGCCATGGCCAGCGCGCGCGCCAGCTCCAGGCCCTTCGCCGGGCTGCCGGTCTCGATCGCGAACCTGACGATGCGCCGCTGCACGACGCGCCAGGCGCTGGCCATCGGATGCGCGCGGTCGGCCGCGCTGATCACGATGAGGCGTGCGACGCGATCGGGATAACGTTCGCCGAACGCCAACGCCACCATGCCGCCATACGAAGCGCCCGCGATGGCGCGCAGGCTGGAAATGCCCAGGTGGTTGACCAGCCGCAGCAGCAGCTCCGCCTGGTCATACGCGGAAACGCTGGGGAAGCTTCCCCCGTCGCGAGGTCCGGTGGAATCGGCGCTCGCACCCAGGTAGTCGAAGCTCAGGATCCGGAAGCGCTGCGTGTCGAGCGCCAGGCCGGGACCGACGATCTCGTGCCACCAGCCCGCCCGTGGTTCGTCCGGAAGCCATACGCGCCGCGTCGCCGAGATGCCGCCCAGCGCCACCACGACGGGGGCGCCGGCGGGACCGGCGAGACGCCAGGCGATGGACACGGAGTCGAGCTTGCCGCCGAAGTGCAGCTCGAGCTCGCCAGGGACCGCGAGCACGCCTTCGCGCACCAGGGCGCTGGCGCCGGCCGGCGTCGCGTCGCCGTCCTTGCGGGAGAGTTGCTGTTCGTTGCTCATCGAAGCTCCATCCAATACTCACGGAGCACTCTCGATGAGCTCGTGCGCTTGCACGACACCTCGGCGGCCCGAGGCCGCCTCGATTCGCTCATCTGCCGGAACCGTCTTCACGGGGAAGCAGGCTCCGCAGGAGTTGGCACCTTTCCGCTTGGCGG
>DASTHJ010000307.1:0-7200 GCA_035718265.1 Steroidobacteraceae bacterium
CGCCATGGCGGAATCCGAGCTCGATGCGAAGCTGACGAAGAAGATCGTCGACGCCCTCAACCGGATCCTCGAGCTGGAGCTCGCAGGCGTGGTGCGCTACCTGCACTACAGTTTCATGATCTTCGGCCACAACCGCATTCCGATCGTCGCGTGGCTGCGCGCGCAGGCCAACGAGTCGAGCGCGCACGCGGTGCTGGCCGGCGAGAACATCACCGCGTTCGGCGGCCATCCTTCGCTGAAGATCGGGCCGCTGCTCGAGACCCACCAGCACGACGTCAACGAGATCCTCAAGGAGGCGCACGAGCACGAGAAGGAAGGGCTCGACGCCTACTACCAGCTGCTGGAGCTCGTGGCGGGCCGCAGCGTGATGCTCGAGGAATACGCCCGCCAGCAGATCGCGGCGGAGGAAATGCACCTGGCGGACATCCGCAAGATGATGCGCAAGCCGGGCTCGATCAGGTAGCCGGCGTCCTAACCACCGTCGGCCGCGCGCGCTTCGCGCTCGAGGAACCGCAATGACCACTCGAGCGGCGTTTCGGCGTCGTGCCGGTACGCGCGCCGCCATGCCGGCGGCGCCAGCTCGCTCCAGCAGCGCAGCGTCGAACCACCGATGAGCACCACGGGTCCCGGCTGGAGCGCGAAACCGTCGGCGGCGCGGAAGTTCTCGATGGCGGACGGGCTCCAGAATGCGAAGCCCGGTGCCGGGCGCCCGCCACCCGGCGCGCGCAGCGCGGCCAGCTCCGCGGCGAGATTTCCGGGTGCCACCGTTTCGTAGACCGCGCGCGTGTGCACCTGCAGGCGTTCGCCGAGCAGTGCGACCGCGGCCAGATGCTCGGGCTGGCGCAGCGCGGCGTCGCTGGTCGGATAGAACACTTCCGCGCCGTCGGGCACCAGCGCCGAATCGACCACGACCCGCGCCAGGTCGCGCACGCCGCCGTGCGCGGCGATCGCCACGCGCGTGCCGCGCGACTCGAGCGTCGCGGAGGTGGCCGGCGCGATCGCCGCCACCAGCGTGCCGGCCGGTACTTCGACGCGCGCCGCCGCCGCGCGGCTGGTCACGAACAGCAGGGCGTTGCCACCGGCGCCGAGTT
The DNA here is from genome assembly GCA_035718265.1 of Steroidobacteraceae bacterium. Taxonomy (GTDB): domain Bacteria; phylum Pseudomonadota; class Gammaproteobacteria; order Steroidobacterales; family Steroidobacteraceae; genus CADEED01. The sequence continues at coordinate 1,092 of DASTHJ010000307.1, forward strand.
TGCGCAGCTCGGGCCAGTCGTGCCACTGGTGTTCGATGCACGGCACGGCCAGCGCGTCGAATCCCTGCCGCCGCAGCTGGATGACGACGCTGTCGGCGTGCGGCTGCGACTTGGTGATGATCCAGGTGTACGGCACGGCCCGGCATGTTAGCCCCGCGGAACCGGCACGGCGCTTCCCGTGACACAGCTGTGACAGTTTCGCGGGTTCTCCGCCGTACGCTCACGGTTGATTTCACAGGAGTTTGTCCTCGATGCAATCGCGTGAGCGATTTCTCGCAGCGCTGCGCGGCGACGCGCTCGACCGCCCGCCCGTGTGGCTCATGCGCCAGGCCGGGCGCTACCTGCCGGGGTATCGCGCGCTGCGCGCCGAGCACAGTTTCTGGGACGTGTGCCAGAAGCCGGAGCTCTCGACGCGCGCCGCGCTCGAGCCGCTGGATCGTTTCGCGCTGGATGCGGCCATCGTGTTCTCGGACATCCTGGTGGTGCCGCTGGCGATGGGGCTCGGCGTGAGCTTCGGCCCCGGCGAGGGACCGCGCATCGCGCGGCCGCTGCGCAGCGGCGCCGACTACGATGCCTGGCAGCTCGACGGCGTGCTCGGGCGCATCGACTATCTACCGCGCGCGGTGGCGCACCTCAAGGCGACGCTCGGCGACCGCTACGGCATCCTGGGCTTCGCCGGCGCGCCGTTCACGCTGTTCGCCTATTGCGTCGAGGGCGGCGGCAGCGACGACTTCCGCGCAGCGCGCACGCTGATGCATCGCGACCCGCAGCTCGCGCGGCGTGCGCTCGCCACCATCGCCGACGTGGTCGGCGACCTGCTGCTGGCGCAGGTGGACGCCGGCGCCGACGCCGTGCAGCTGTTCGACTCCTGGGGCGGACTGCTGGCGCCGGACGAATACCGCGATTTCGCATTGCCGGCCCTGCAGCGCATCACCGCGAAGCTGAAGCCCCGCAACGTGCCCACGCTGCTGTTCGTGCGCGGCGGCCATCACCTGCTGCCGCTGCTCGGCGACAGCGGCGTCACCGGCTTGTCGCTCGACTGGCGCACCGAATGGCAATACGCGCGCGACATGTACCCGCAGCACGTGCTGCAGGGAAACATCGACCCGGTGCTGCTGCTGGGTGACGCCGGCGTGGTGCGCCGTCGCACGCGCGAGTTGCTCGAGGTGATGAAGCGCAGCTCGGCAGGCCGCCGCTGCATCCTCAACCTCGGGCACGGCATCCTGCCGGGCACGCCGCCCGAAACCGTGGCCGCGATGGTGGAAACCGCGGCGGAATTCGCCTGAGGAACCGGCGTGATCCCGCTGGCGCTGGTCGGCATGAGTTATCGCGAGGCACCGTCCGCGGTGCGCGCAGGACTCGTGGCATTCGATACACCGGCCGAGGGCCCCGCGCGCCAGCTGCTGGACGCCGGTGAGATCACCGGCGTGGTGCGCATCGAAAGCTGTGCGCGCGTGGAATGGCTGCTGGCCTCGCCGCGGCCGGCGTGGGCCGCGGAGCTGCTGGTCGCAGCGCTGCTCGGCGCCGCCGAGAATCCCGATCGCCTGCGACCGCGCACCCGGCATGGCGCGGCGGCCGTCGGCGGACTGATGCGCGTGGCGGCGGGTCTCGATTCCGTGGCGCAGGGCGAGCACGCCATCGGCAACCAGGTGCTGCGTTCGTTCGAACGCGCGCACGAGGCGGGCACGATGTGCCGCAACCTGCACGTCGCCTGGCGCGGCGTCGGCGAGTTGCTGGGGCGTGCGCGCCGCATCCTGCCGCAGGGTCGTACCGGCGGCGTGCAGGCACTGGTCGTGCAGCGCATGCCGGACGTGCCGCGCGACGCGCCGGTGGCGGTGTTCGGCCTGGGCGAGATCGGGCGCGCCACGCTGCGCGCGCTGGCCGACGCCGGGTTCACCGCGGTCGAGAGTTTCAACCGCGCCAGCATGCGCGCCTTCGAGGGCGCCGTGCAGCGCGCACACACCGTGATCGTGGCCTCCGGCGCGCCGCACGCCTGGCTGCAGCTGCCGCCGGGCGGCGGGCGGCGGGTGTTCGATCTCGGCAGTCCGCTGCAGGTCATCGAGGCGCCGGGCTGGCAGCTCACCGCGCTCGACGAATTGCTGGACGGCCACGGCGCCGTGCTGCCGGAAGCCGAGTACGCGGCGCTCGATGCGGAGTGCGCCGCGGTGGCCGAGAAGGTCTGCCAGACATTGCTCGCGCCGCCGCCCAGCGACACGCTGGCGGCGATGACCGCCATGCGCACCGAATTCATCCAGCACAAGCTGCCGGCGCTGCTCGAAGGCCTGCCGCCGCAACGCGCGCGCAAGCTCACCTCCGAGGTCAACGCGGTGCTGCACCAGTTCATCTCGGCGGCGAGGCGCGAATCGTGAGCGCCTGGCGCATCGGCAGCCGCGGCAGCGACCTGGCCCTGTGGCAGTCGCGCACCGTGCTCGCCGCGCTGAACGCGGCGTCCTCGGTGCCCGCCTGGCAACCGGAGATCACGGTCGTCACCACCCGCGGCGACGTCGACCAGTCGCCGTATCTCGCCGGGCGCGTCGAGAAGGGCGTGTTCACGCGCGAGCTGGAGCTGGCGCTGCTCGACCGGCGCATCGACCTGGTGATCCATTCGCTCAAGGACCTGCCGACCACGGTGCCGGCAGGCCTGCGAAATCACACCATCCTGCCGCGCGCCACGGCGGCCGACTGGCTGATCATCCGCCGCGAGTTCTATGCGCCGCGCGAGGACGGGCTGCTGCCGCTGGCGGAAGGCGCGCGCGTCGGCGCGTCGTCGTTGCGCCGCGGCGCGCTGATCGGCCGGTACGCGCCGCAGGCGAGGTCGGTGCCGCTGCGCGGCAACGTGCCCACGCGGCTGCGTCGTCTCGCCGAGGGTGAACAGGTCGACGCCATCGTGCTCGCGGCGGCCGGATTGACGCGGCTCAATCTCGACCTGTCGCCGTTCGCGGTCGTGGAGCTCGCGCCTGAATGGTGGGTGCCCGCGCCGGGTCAGGGCGCGCTGGCCGCGCAATGCCGCGCCGGCGACCGCGAGCTCGAAGAGCGCGTGGCGGAGCTCGCCGATGCGACCTGCGTGCATGCCACGCACTGGGAGCGCGAGTTCCTGCGCGTCATCGAGGGCGGCTGCTCCACGCCCTTTGGTTGCTACGTGATCGGCAACTTCGCCTATCTCGGCATCGCCACGGAGCGCGGCTGGGCCGCGCGCCACATCGAACTACCGCCTGCATCCACCGAGGACTCCGAACGTGACTCCTTCATCCGCGCAGCCGTCGCCGGCTGCAAACCCGTCGAGCACACCGCATCCGACGCTCGCGCGTTCAGCCGAACTCTACTCGCGCGCTGAGGCGCTGATCCCGGCGGGCGTCTCGAGCCCGGTGCGCGCCTTCCGCAAGGTGGGCGGCACGCCGGTGTTCTTCCGCGAAGCGCAGGGCGCGTATGCCGTCGACGAGGACGGCAACCGCTACCTCGACCTGTGCATGGCGTGGGGCCCGCTGATCCTCGGGCATGCGCACCCCAGGGTGGTCGAGGCCGTGCAGCGCGCCGCGCGCGACGGCCTGGCCTTCGGCACCGCGCACCGGCTCGAAGGCGAACTGGCCGAGCGTGTGCTGGCCGCGTATCCATACGCGGACCTGGCGCGCTTCGTGGTCAGCGGCACCGAGGCGGTGGCCACGGCGATCCGGCTGGCGCGCGGCAGCAACGGGCGGCGCCGCATCCTCAAGTTCGACGGCTGCTACCACGGCCACGTCGACCACCTGATGGTCAAGGCGGGCAGCGGCGTGGTGACGCAGGGCCTCGCCGACAGCGCCGGCGTGCCGGCGACCGTGGCCGCCGACACGCTGGTGATTCCGCTCGGCGACCTCGCGGCGCTGGAGCGCGCCTTCGCCGAAGCCGGCCAGGAGATCGCCGCGGCCATCATCGAACCGCTGCCGGCCAACAACGGCCTGCTGCAGCAGTCGCGCGACTACCTGCAGAGGCTGCGCGACCTGACGCGCGAGCACGGCGCCGTGCTGATCTTCGACGAGGTCATCACCGGGTTCCGCTTCGGCTTCCACGGTTACGATCGCCTGCTCGGCATCGAGCCGGACCTCACCACGCTCGGCAAGATCGTCGGCGGCGGCATGCCGGTCGCCGCGGTGCTGGGCCGCCGGGCATTGCTTGCACAACTCGCGCCGCTCGGGCCCGTCTACCAGGCAGGCACGATGGCGGGAAATCCCGTGTGCCTGGCGGCGGGCGTCGCCACGTTGACCGAGCTCGCCGAAGGCGGCGCGTATCGGCACCTGGAGATGCTCGGCAAGCACCTGGATTCTTCACTGGCGCGGCATGCCCTGTCGTCGCAGGCGCAGCTGCCGCGCGTGGGACCGATCGCCTGGCCGTACTTCGACACGCGCGCCGCGTTGCCAGTGGCGGCCTCGTCGATCAGCCCCAAGGCCGTCGAGGAATATCACCGTCGCTACCGCGGCTGGCTGGCGCATGGGGTCTATCTGCCGCCGTCGGCGTACGAGGTGTGCTTCCTGTCCGCCGCTCACAGCACGGCCGATGTCGATAAACTGCTCGACGTGCTGGCGACGAGCGAAAAGGTCGGATGAGCCCCGGGTTCCGCCAATGGTTCGCGGAACGCGCCGAGCTCGTGGTGCTCGGCTTCACGTTGCTGACCACCGCTTCGCTCGTGGTCTGGTGGACCATCCTGCTGCGCGGCGAGCTGCGCAGCAACGAGCTGCTGGAGCGCCGGCTGCTGGCCGCGCAGGTCGAACTGTCCGCCGCGCAGGTGACCGCAAAGGAACGGCAGCTCGCGCAACACCACGAGCGGCGCAAGATCATGCTGGTCGGCGAATCGGCGACGCTCGGGCTGCTGCTGTCGGGGAGCCTGGTCGTGCTGTTCCTGCTGGCGCAGCGGCGCAAGCAGCAGCGCGAGGACATGGAGAAGCTGCTGCAGTTCACCAGCCACGAGTTCAAGACGCCCGTGGCCGGCGTCAAAGGACTGCTGCAGAGCCTGGGCCTCGGCAGCATCCCGGAGTCGCAGCGCGCGGAGCTGATCCGGCTCGGACAACTCGAGTGCGATCGCCTCGAACATCTCGCCGAGACCATCCTGGCGTACCAGCGTGCCATGTCGCGCGAGCCGCGCGAGGGTGTGCAGCCCATCGATGCGCGGCGCTTCGTCGATGACCTGCTCGCGCACCGCGCGCGCACCGCGAGCGGCGGCGACGTGCAGGTCGCGCGCATCGACGCCGCGCAGGTGCTCGCCGATCGTGACGGCCTGCGCGTGATCCTGGAAAACCTGCTCGACAACGCGCACAAGTATGGCGGCGGCGAGGTCACGCTGACCGCCGGCGTGAGCGACGGCCAGTGGCGTCTGGAGATCCGCGACCGCGGCCGCGGCTTCGCACCCGAGAACGCCGAGAAGCTGTTCGACGTGCACGATCGCGGCAGCGGCGACGGTGTCACGCACGGCGCCGGCCTGGGGCTGGCGATCGCGCGGCAGCTGGCGCGCCGCATGGGCGGCGACATCCGCGCGCACAGTCCGGGCGCGGGCCAGGGCGCGGTGTTCACGGTGACGCTGGCGCTGGCGCCGCACGCGCCGGTGCCGGTGCAATCCGCGGGCGCGGCGCATGGCTGACCGCATCGCCATCGTCGAGGACGAGCGGCTGGTGCGCGAGCTGGTCGCGGTCAACCTGCGGCACGCCGGCTACGACATCGTCACGGCGGAGAATTTCGAACAGGGCCGGGAATTGCTGGGCGGCCGCGACTACCAGCTCGCGATCCTCGACGTCATGCTGCCCGGCGGCGATGGCTTCGCGCTGACGCGCTTCGCGCGCGACCAGGGCATCAACGTGCCCATCCTGATGCTCACCGCGCGCAGCGACACCAGCTCCAAGGTGCGCGGCCTCGATGCCGGCGCCGACGACTATCTGCCCAAGCCCTTCGACGTCAACGAATTGCTGGCGCGCGTGCGCGCGCTGCTGCGGCGCGCCAGCGGACGCGCGCCGTCGGCGCCGCCGCGGCTCGCGTTCGCGAACTACTGGGTGCGCTTCGACACCGGACAGGCGCTGACCAACGAAGGCGAAGTCTCGCTGTCGGACAAGGAGCTGCGCCTCATGGAAGTGTTCTCGGCCAACGAGAA
>DASTHJ010000308.1:0-26723 GCA_035718265.1 Steroidobacteraceae bacterium
CATCTCCTCGCAGGCGTTCGTCGACAAGTATGGCGGCAATGCGGCGGTCGCCAAGCTATTGCCCGCCAGCGCCGAGCTCGGTCTCGATTTCCAGCCCACGCATCCGAAGGCTGAGGAGGCGCTGGCCTGGATGGGGTTCGAGGCCCGCAGCGCCATCCTCGAGCTGCTCGACCAGGCGATCGCCGACAAGAAGGCGCAGGTGCGCGCGGTGCTCTACGACCTCAACGAGCCTGGCGTGGTCACGCGACTCGAGCAGCTCGGACCGCGGCTGAAGGTGATCATCGACGACGACGGCAAGCATGGTGAACCCAATTCCGGCGAGTCGCGGGCCGCCGCACGCCTGAGGATCTCGGCGGGTGACGCCAACGTCATGCGGCAACACCTGGGCAAGCTCCAGCACAACAAGACCGTGGTCGTCGATGGGCCAAAAGTGAAGGCCGCGCTGTGCGGCTCGACCAATCATTCCTGGCGCGGCTTCTTCGTCCAGAGCAACAATGCACTGATCCTGCGCGGCAGGAAGCCCGTCAAACTCTTCAAACAGGCCTTCGACGACTATTTCGAAAGCAAGAACTCGGCTGCCAAGTTCGGCAAGACGACCTCGGCGGTCTGGCAGAAGCTCGGCGTCGGCGGTGTCGACGCGGAAATCGGTTTCTCACCGCGATCGAAGAAGAACGCGGTCCTGAAATCCATCGCCGACGACATTGCCCAGGGCACCACCTCGAGCCTGTTCTTCTCCCTGGCCTTCCTGTACCAGACGCCCGGCGCCATCCAGAACGCGGTCAAGAAGATCCGCGACGACCAGCAGGTGTTTTCGTACGGCATCTCCGATCACCTGGTTTCCGGCCTCGAAGAGGCGGAAGCGAGCGGCATCGATCTGCAGAAGCCGAGCGGCACGTTCACGCAGGTGGCGCCCGCGGCGCTTTCGGGCAACGTGCCGGAGCCGTTCAAGTCGGAGCCGATCGGTGGCGGTGGCACTCGCATGCACCACAAGTTCATCGTGATCGACTTCAACAAGCCGGGCGCGCGCGTGTACACGGGTTCGTACAATTTCTCCGTGGCCGCCGACACTTCGAACGGCGAGAACCTGCTGCGCATCCGCGATCGCCGGATCGCGGTGTCGTACATGATCGAAGCGCTGCGGATTTTCGATCACTACCACTTCCGGCTGGCGCAGCAGGAAGCGCACGATGCCGGCAGGCCGCTGCAGCTGCAGTTGCCGCCGCGCAATCCGGGCGAGCAGGCCTGGTGGGAGGAGTACTACTCGGATCCCAGGAAGATCCAGGATCGCAAGCTGTTCGCCTGAACCACTCAGCGGTGCTTGATCTTGTCCTCGGCCGCCAGGCCCGACACCACCTCGATGTGGATGCCGTCGGACAGCCCGGTCTTGATCTCGCGCTTCTCGAACTGCTGCGGCGCGGTCTGCACCTCGACGAAGGTCTTGTTGCCCTCGATGATCAGGTCGCCTTCGTTGATGGCGAGCACGTCCTCGCGCCGGTCGAGCACGATGTCGGCGTTGGCGCTGTAGTTCGAACGCAGGAACAGGTCCTTGCTGAGATTCACCGCGGCGCGGATGGTGAACTTGATGGTGCCCTGGTCGGTGACGCCCTTGGGAGCGATGTACTCGAGCGTGGCCGTGAACGGCTTGCCCTCGAGCGCGCCGACGTTGAGCACCAGCTCCATGCCCTCCTTCAGCTTGCCGACCTCGGACTCGTCGACCAGGCCTTCGAAGATCATGTCGTTCATGTCGGCGAGCGTCGCGACCGTCGTGCCTGACTGGAACGTGCTGGTCTCGACGATGAACGCACCTTCCTTGTTGGGCACGTCGAGCACGGTGCCGTCGATGGTGGCCGGGATCATGTTCGACACCATGCCCTTGGTCGCGCCGGTGCGCAGCAGTGCCAGCGTGTTCTCCGCCGAGGCCACCGCCTCCTCCTGCGTCTGGTAATCGGTCACGTACTGGTTGAACTGCGACTTCGAGATCACGCCATCGGCCGCGAGCTTGCGATAGCGCTCGAGGTCGGCGGCCTGGTTCTTCAGGTTCAGCCGCGCGGTCTGCAGCTGCGACTCGGCCTGGCTCACGTTGAGCATGCTGGGGCGCAGCGCGATGCGCGCGATCGTCTGGCCCTTCTTGACGTTCTGGCCCGCGACGACGTACAGCTTCTCGACCACGCCGGAGACCTGCGACTTCACCTCGATCTCGCGCCGCGGGATCACCTTGCCGGTGGCCACGGTCTTCTTGACGATGGTCATCTTCGCCGGGCTGTCGAGCTGGTAGGTCACCGGCTGCTCGTTCGACTTGCGATAGAGGAACACCAGCGTGCCGACGAACACCAGCGCGATGACGGCGACGACGAGGTACTTGAGGATTCGTTTCATTTTTCTTCCTGTTCGAAAACTATTCGTCCTGCAGCGCCACGATCGGATTCACGGCCGCCGCCTTGGCCGCCGGCATCAGTGACGCCAGCAGTCCGGAGAACAGCAGCACGCCGAGCGCGATCATCGCGGTCGTGAACTCCACCTCCGGCTGACCGAAGAATCCGGCGCGTCCGCCGCTGGCCTGCAGCGCGCTGGCGATGCCCTGGATCAGCAGCGCGCCCATCACCAGCCCGGAATAGCCGGCCACCGCGGTGATGAACACCGATTCCTGGATGATCATCGAGACGATGGACGCGGGCGTCGCGCCCAGCGCCTTGCGCAGGCCGATCTCGCGCGTGCGCTCCTTGACGACGATCAGCATGATGTTGCCGACGCCGACGGCGCCCGCGAAGATCGTGCCGACCGCCACCATCCAGCTGAAGAACTTGATGCCGGTGAACAGGCCCTGCACCTTGTCGTGCTCGTTCTGCAGGTTGAAGCTGCCGAACACGCCGCGGTCGTCGGGGCTCACCTTGTTGATCTGTGCCAGGTAGGCCTTGGTCTCGCGCTCGGCCTGTTCGGATCTCACGCCGGGCTTGGGCACGATCACGAAACTGCCGATCCTGTCGGCCTGGTTGAACGAATTGCGCAGCGTGGTGTTCGGGATGTAGATGCGCTGCTCTTCCTGTTGCTGGTTGCCGTTCTGCATCGAGACGAACACGCCGATCACCTGGAACGTGATGCCGTTGATCGTGATGTCCTGCCCCACCGGGTCCTCGTCCGGTGCGAACAACTGTTCGCGGACCTTCTTGCCGATCAGCGCCACCTTGCGGCGTTCCGGCTCGTCCAGGCCGTTGATCGAACGTCCCTGCAGGATGCGCAGCGAATTGAAATCCTCGATGCGCGCGAAGCCACCCTGGATGCTGAAGCCGCCGCTCTTCGAGCCATGCACCACGTATGGGGCGTTGCCGCCATCCCAGACGCCGACCGAATTCTGACCGGTCACGAAGCCCACGCTCTGCACGTTCCGGGCGATCGCACCGACGTCCTCGGGACGCAACCGGATCTGGCGGCCGATGGGCATGCCCTGGTAAGGAATCTGCGTCGGCCCTTGCGACCAGATGTAGACGGTGTTGGTGACGCGCGGAAAGCCCAGGTTGACGCCGTTCTCGAGCCCCTTGCCGGCGCCCAACAGCACGGTCAGCATGAAAATGCCCCAGAACACACCGAACGCCGTGAGCGCGGTGCGCAGCTTGTGGCGGCCCAGCGTGCTCAGGATCTCGCGCCATTTTTCGACGTCGATCATGGTGGGCTCCCTACTCGGCCTTCATGGCCTCGGTGGGCGTGATGCGCGCGGCGCGCAGCGCCGGCATCAGCCCGGCGAGCACGCCGACGCCGACCAGCAGCGCGAGCGCGGTGATCGCCAGCTGGAAATCCACGCCGGGATTCATGAAGTACGGCAGGTGCGCGCCGGTGCTGCGCAGCGCGAAGGCCACCAGCTCCAGCAGCGCCACGCCCATGACCAGCCCGAGGTATCCGGCGACGCCCGTCACCAGCGTCGACTCGAGCAGCAGCGTGCTGACGATGTGGAACGGCGTGGCGCCGAGCGCCTTGCGGATGCCGATCTCCTTGGTGCGCTCCTTGACCGTGATGATCATGATGTTGCTGATGCCGACGATGCCGGCGGTCAGCGTGCCGAGGCCGACGAACCAGATGAACACGTCGATGCCGACGAACAGGCCCGTGACGCGCTTCATCGGCTCGGCCATGTTGAAGGACGCGATGCCGCGCGTGTCGTCGGGCGCAACGTCGTGGCGGCGCTTCAGCAGCGTGAGCACCTGCTTCTCGAGCTCGAAGCCATCGACGCCCGGGTTCGGCCGCACCCAGATGTTGTCGGTGATGTCGCCGCCGCCGTAGATCTTCTCCATCGTGGAGATCGGCATGATCACGCGCTCGGAGTTCTGGCCGCGATTGCCCTTGTCGTAGAAGACACCGGCCACCTTCATGACCACGTCCTTGACGCGGATTTCCTTGCCGACCGGATCGACGCCCTTGTCGAACAGGCGGTCGGCCACGGCCGAGCCGATGAAGATCATCTTGCGGAATTCCTCGAGGTCGAGCGGATTGACGCGCCGGCCGAAATTGAACGGCACGTCGTCCTTCACCCTGAAGTACTCGTCCGGTACACCGAGGATCTGGCCGTTGCTGATCCTCTTCCCGTACGTGACGGTGCCGTTCTCGACGAACCGCTCCGAGGAAATCAGGCGGATCCCCGGGACCTGCTGTTTGAGCGCGTCGATGTCCGCCTCGTGCAGCTGGATGCGGCGGCCCGGCCCCATGCCGTGATACGCGAGGCTGGTATCGCCGGTCCACACGATGATGAAATCCAGCACGTCGGTCTGGAAATCCTCGTGCACGCCGTTCTGCATGCCGCGGCCGGCGCCGAGCAGCAGCACCAGCATGAAGATGCCCCAGAACACGCCGAACGCGGTCAGAACCGTGCGCAGCTTGTTCTGGCGCAGCGTGAAGAGGATTTCCTGCAGGCCGTCGAACATGTCAGCCGGCGGCCACCTGGGCATGGGCGTGCAGATGCTCCGCCGTGCCCACCACGCCGTCCTTGAGGATGATCTGCCGCCCGCATTGATCGGCGATGTCCTGTTCGTGCGTGACGATGACCAGCGTGTTGCCGCGCCGGTGGATCACCTTCAGCAGTTCCATGATCTCCTGGGTGGTGTGGCTGTCGAGCGCGCCGGTCGGCTCGTCCGCGAGGATCACCTTGGGCTGGCACACCAGCGCGCGCGCGATGGCCACGCGCTGCTTCTGGCCGCCCGAGAGCTGGTTCGGCATGAACGTCCTGCGGTCGGAGAGACCGACAAGGTCGAGGATCTCCTCGGCGCGGCGGTTGCGCTCCCGGCGTCCCACACCCTGGTAGTAAAGAGGTAGCGCGACGTTTTCCGCCGCGTTCTTGAACGGCAGCAGGTTGAAGGACTGGAACACGAAGCCGAGCATCCGGTTGCGCAGCTGGGCGGCCTGGGACTCGCCCATCCGGCTCACCGGCTCGCCCGCCAGCAGGTAACTGCCGCGATCGAAGCCGTCGAGAATACCCAGGATATTCAAGAGCGTGGACTTGCCGGAGCCGGACGATCCCATGATCGACACGAGCTCGCCCTCGCGGATGTGCAAGTCGACGCCCTTGAGGACGTGCACGGACTGATCGCCCGTGTGGTAGTACTTGTGAATGTCGTGCAGCCTGATCATCGGACGATACTACTACAACTGTAGGTTACGTACCGTCGTGGTGCAGGAGTGACGTGAAGAAGATTGTCGCGCCCTGTCGCCATTCGCCTTGAGACGGCCATGCGGGTGAAAAGGTTGCAGCCATGCGCCTCGCGACTTCACTTTCCCTGCGCCTGCGCCGGGCGCGTCACCGGGGCGTTCGGGGTGCATGCCCCGGTCCGGTGCTATGGTAACGCCCGGCCAGGACAGGGATGGTCATGAATCAGGAACCGCAAGCCCTGGGAGAGAAGCCGCGCGCTGGCGATCCGCTCGAGCGCGCCCGCGAGGCCTTTGCGCAGCATGCCTGGGCCGATGCGTACGCGGCGTACGCGGCCGCGGACACGATCCAGGAGCTCGGTTGCGAGGATCTCGAGCGACTCGCGCTCGCCGCGTGCCTCATGGGACGCGAGCGCGACAGCCTGCAATACCACGAGCGCGCGCATCGCGCGCATCTGCAGCGCAATGACGTCGAGCGTGCGGCACGCAACGCGTTCTGGATCGCGCTGCTGTCGCTGCTCCGCCGCGAGACCGCACAGTCGAACGCCTGGGTTGCGCGCGGCGAGCGGCTCATCGAAGGGTGCGACTGCGTCGAGCACGGTTACCTGAAACTGCCGGCGATCGAGCTGGCGCTGCGCACTGGAAACCCGCAGAACGCGCACGCCATGTCCCACGAGTCGCTGGCGCTCGGTGAGCGATACCGCGAGCCCGACCTGGTCGCCGTCGCGCGCCATTGCCTGGGCCGCGCCAGCATCAAGCTTGGTGAAGTCCCGCAGGGCCTCAACCTGCTCGACGAGACCATGCTGGCGGTGGTCGCGGGCGAGCTCTCACCGATCGTCACGGGCCTGCTCTACTGCTCGATCATCGACGCCTGTCGCGAAGTGTACGAATGGAGTCGCGCGCGTGAATGGACGGCGGCGCTGTCCCGCTGGTGCGAACGCCAGGCCGGGATGTTCGCATTCACCGACGTGTGCTTCGTGCATCGCGCGGAGATCCTGTGCCTGCAGGGCGCCTGGCCGGAAGCCATGCAGGAGATGCGTCGCGTGCTCGAGCGGGAGCGCGCCGAGTACTGCGACCGCGCCGCACCGGGCTCGGCCTTCTATCAACTGGGCGAAGTCCACCGGCTGCGCGGCGAGGAACACGAGGCCGAACAGGCCTATCGTGCCGCCAGTCTGCGCGGCTTCGAGCCGCAGCCCGGGCTCGCATTGCTGAGACTCGCCCAGGGTCGCACCGATGCGGCGTCGGCTTCCATGCGTCGATTGATGGAAGCCACCTCGGACCGGATCGCACGCGGCCGCCTGCTGCCGGCGCATTTCGAGGTCATGCTGGCGGCCGGCGACCCGGAGGAAGCGCGCCGCGCCTGCGAGGAACTCGAATCCCTGTGCGACACGTTCGATGCCGAGTCGCTGCGAGCGCATGCCGCGCAGGCGCGCGGCATCCTGCGTGCTCACGGCGGCGATGCCGGCGCGGCGCTGGGTCCCCTGCGCGAGGCGTTCACGCGCTGGGAGACCCTGGGTGCGCCCTACGATGCTGCGCGCGTGCGACTCGCGATCGCCGATGCCTGCGCGACGCTCGGCGACGACGAAGCGGCGGCGCTCGAACGGGAGGCCGCACGCCACATGCTCGATCGGCTCGGCGCGCCGATCGCCTGCGAACCGTCGATCGCTGCACAAAAACCCCGGCAATCAGCCGACTCTCTGACGGCGCGCGAACGGGAAGTGCTGCGGCTCGTCGCCGCGGGGCAGACCAACAAGTCGATCGCGCGCCGGCTCAACCTCAGCGAGCGGACCATCGATCGTCATGTCTGCAACATCCTGGCGAAACTGAACGTGCCGTCGCGCGCCGCCGCCGCGGCGCACGCCACGGCCCATCACCTGCTCTGACTCCGGCGGCGGAAACTACCCAGTGACCGTGACTGGGTGATTTCACCGAAGCGGCCCGCCCCGCCCGCATGCGAGCTTCCGTGCCCACGGAGGTCGCATGCAAACAGCCACACAGGACCGCATCCAGAATTCACCGGCAACCGATCCCCGTGAGCGATTGCTCGCCGCGTTGCCGGTCACCGAGCGCCGCCTCACCTTGAACGGCGTGTCGACCGCGGTGCTCGAGGGTGGCCAGGGAAAACCGGTCGTCCTGCTGCACGGGCCGGCGACCTACGGCGCGATCTGGATGGACGTGATCACTGCGTTGGCGAAAACGCACCAGGTGATCGCGCCGGACCTGCCCGGCCACGGAGCTTCGGCCTTCTTCGATAGCGCGCCGGCGCCGCAGCGTGTCATCGGCTGGCTCGACGATCTCGTCGAATGCTGCTGCGCGCAGCCACCCGTGCTGGTGGGCGAAGCGCTCGGCGGCGCCATCGCCGCGCGCTTCGCCGCGGAGGGCGGACGTCCGCTCGCCGCGCTGGTGCTGGTCGACGCGTGGGGCCTCGCGGACTTCACGCCGACGCAGGCGCTCGGCGCGGCGTTGCAGTCCTTCCTGCAGGCGCCGACCGGCACCACGTTCGAAGGTTTGTGGAGCGCCTGCATCTTCGATCTCGAAGGCGTCCGGCAGCGACTCGGCGAACGTTGGCAGTGGATCGAAGCGTACTGTGTTGCCGGCATGCAGCTCGGCGGCAGCGGCCCGCTGCTCGCCTGGCTCGAGCACTTTGGCATGCACGCGATGCCCGACACGCTGCTCGCGCGCATCCGCACGCCGACCCGTCTCATTTGGGGCCGGCACGATCCGGTCACTTCAGTCGCCGTGGCCGAAACCGCCAGCGGACGCTTCGGATGGCCCCTCGAAGTGATCGAGGACGCCGGCGACGCGCCCATCATCGAGAGGCCCGGGATCTTCGTGGACGCCTTGCATCGTGCGCTCGGCGCGGCTTGATTCGTTCAGGAGTGGGGAGATGATGAAAGGGATACTGCTGGGGATCATCGCCGCGTCGACCATCAGTCTCGCGGTGGCGCACGAGAAGCCCGCGGACGCGGTGCTCGAATGGAATCGGATTGCCATCGAGGCACTGCGTGGACAACCACCGCCGCCCGCGATGCGCGCCGCCGCGATGGTGCACCTGGCGATGTTCGAAGCCGTGAATGCCATCACGGGCGAGCATGAATCCACGCTGGATGAATCGACCCTGGATGGGCTGCATGCTCCACACAGCGCGTCCGTGCATGCGGCCGCGGTCAGCGCTGCGCATCGCATGCTGAGTACCCTCGTACCCGAGCGTGCCGCGGAGTTCGACGCGGCGCGCGCGCGTTCCCTGGCCCGAATTCCCGGCGGCCCCGCGCGCGAGTCGGGCATCGCCGTGGGCGAGGCGGCCGCCGCCGCAGTGCTGGCGTCGCGCGAGAATGACGGTTCCGGGTCATTCGAGTCGTACCTGCCAGCCTCCGCGGACCCGGGTGAATGGCAGCTCACGGCCGGCTGTCCTCCGGAGGGCGGCGTATTCCTCAACTGGCGCAACGTCCGGACATTCGTGATCCGCAGCGCCGACCAGTTCCGCTCGGCGCCGCCACCGGCACTCGACAGCCCGCAGTACGCACGCGTCTACGACGAGGTCATGCAAGTCGGTGCACGCGACAGCCCGCAGCGGCCGCCCGATCGGGCCACCGTCGTGAAATTCTACGAGAGCCTCGGCGATCACGAGCTCTGGAATGAAGTGGCACGACAACTGGTCGCGGCGCGCCGGCAATCGTTGACGCAGAACGCGCGCACCTTCGCACTGCTGAACGTCGCGCTGCACGACCTGGCCGTCGCGCTGCTCGAGACGAAGTACTACTACCACTACTGGCGGCCCGAGACTGCCATTCCGGCGGCCGCCGGCGATGGCAATGACCGCACGGAACCGGACGCTGCCTTCGTTCCATTCATCGAAACGCCATGTCATCCCAGCTACCCGTCCGGCCATGCGGCGACCACCGGTGCGGGAATCGAGATCCTCGAACGCCTGTTCGGCTCTCGCGGACACCGGATCGCGCTCGAGGCGCGCGACCTGCCGGGCCAGGTGCTCAGGTATTCCACGCTGCAACAGATCGCCGACGACATCGACGATGCCCGCGTTTATGGCGGCATCCACTTCCGTACCGACCAGTTGGCCGGAGGATTGCAGGGCCGCCAGGTGGCCAGCTACGTGTTCCAGCACGCGTTCAGGCCCGCCTGTCATTGCGTCGGGAAATCCCGCGCAGCGCAAGGTGGGAGCACGAGCTCGCGGCGCCAGGACGGGCGCGCCTCCGATGGCCTCAGCTGGCCGTCCGGGGCTTGCGAAGCAGCGCGTCGATCGCCGGCTCGTCCTTGTTCTCGAGCGCGAGTTCGAACTCGAGACTCTCCCGGTCGCGGCCGACGGTCAGCACGGCCGCGACTTTTCCGCCGCGCCGGTACAGCACGGTGGCGTCGCGCTTCTCCAGGCTGCCGATGACCTCGATGTCCGCTTCACCGTCGGCGTGACCCACATAAGAAAGAGTGACGTCGTAGTGCTGGCTCCAGAAGAACGGCACGTCGTTGAACGGCCCGCCGAGACCCAGCATGTCCGCGGCGGCGCGCTGCCCTTGCCGCTCGGCGGCCTGCCAGTGCTCGACGCGGATGCGCGTGCCGAGCCGCGCCTCCGGATAGCGCGCCACGTCGCCGGCGGCCCAGACATCCGGCGCGCTGGCGCGCAGGTGTGAGTCGACCAGGATGCCGTTGTCGACCTGCAGGCCCGCCTGTTTGGCGAGATCTACGCGCGGCTTGACGCCCACGCCCATGACCACCAGGTCCGCGGGGAGACGGACATCACCTTCGAGCTCGACTGCGTCCGGCAGGATCGCGCGCAGGTTCGCCTCCAGGTGGAAGCGCACGCCCTTCTCTTCGTGCAGCTGGCGGACGAACTGCCCCACCTGGGTGCCCATGACTCGTTCCAGCGGCACGCGCTCCTTGCCCACCACCTCCACCTCGAGATTGCGCGCGCGCAGCGATGCGGCCACCTCGAGGCCGATGAAGCTCGCGCCGATGACCACCACGCGCCGGGCCCGCCCGGCCGCCGCGATGATGGCCTGCGAATCGGCCAGCGTGCGCAGCGTCCTGACCTGCGGCAGCGACGCGCCTTCGATCGGCAGCCGCAGCGGCTCGGATCCGGTCGCCAGCAGTAGTTTGTCGTAGGGCACGCGGCGGCCGCTCGCCAGCTCCACCGACCGGGCGCGCGTGTCGAGCGCCACCGCGGACTCGCCGCCCAGGAATTCGATCTGCTGCGCTTCGTAGAACGCCTCGTCGCGCAGCCTCACCCATTCCATCGGCGCGCTGCCGGCGAGGAAGTCCTTGCTCAGGTTGGGCCGGTCGACGGGCCCCGGCGCTTCGTTGCCGATCAGGGTGATCGCGCCGGCGTAACCCAGGCCGCGCAGCTTCTCCGCCGCCGCCGCACCCGCCGCACCCGCGCCGACGATGACGATGCGCGCCGGCGCCTGCGGCGGCGCGGGCGGCGCGTGTCGCGAGCGGCGCGCGCCGACCCTGACGCGATCGCCATCGCGCGTCACTTCATAGCAGGGAATCGGATCCAGCGCGGGTGCGCCCAGCGCCTCGCCGGTGCGCAGGTCGAAACAGGCATGGTGCCAGGGACAGCGCACGGTCTCGCCGGCGACCAGGCCTTCGGCCAGCGGCCCCGAGTAGTGCGTGCAAGTGGCGCCGACCGCGCGGATCTCCGCGCCCTTGCGCACCAGCATGACGGACTCGCCGTTCGCATGGCCGAGCAGCGGCTGATTCTCGGTGAGCCTGGCGATCTCGATCCCGGCCGCGAGGTCCGGGCCGGTGAGCTCCTTGGCGTGTCCCATGTCGCATCTCCTGCGTTCGTCGACGAATGGCCAATGCTCGGGATCATAGGCGCGTTCCCAAGAGGAGGCATGAGTGCGTGAAACGGCGGCGCCGCGCCCGGTGCGCGGGGCGGAGCGGAACGGATTGCGGGCCGCTCACGCCTTGCAGCTGCGCTCGATGAACTCGGCGTGCGTCGGCATGCGGGCGATTGCACGATGCAGGCTGTCGCGCAGCGTCGTCGCGCGCGCCTGCAACTCCGCCAGCGGCAGCGTCTCCGCCAACGGATCCCAGTGCTGCGGCACGAGCTTCTGGCCGAACATCACCGCGATCCAGCTCGAGTCGGAGAACAACTGCCCGTCGTAGCGCGCGATCTTGCCGCGCGCGCGGAACAGCTCGATGCGGTGCGCGAGGCTCTCGGGCATCGCCGCCGAGGTGCAGTGGCGCCAGAACTCCTCGGGCCGTTCGTTGGCCACGTAGTGCAGGATGATGAAATCGCGGATCTGTTCGTATTCGGCGATGCTGAGCCGGTTGAACTCCGCTTCCGCGGACGGATCGGGCGCCGGCGAAGTCGGCAGCAGCGACAGGAAGCGGAATGCCGCGGCCTGCACCAGGTGCAGGCTGGTCGACTCCAGCGGCTCGAGGAATCCGCCCGCCAGGCCGATCGCCACGCAGTTGCCGTTCCAGAACTTGCGCCGCCGGCCGGTCTTGAAGCGCAGCAGCCGAGGCTCGCCGAGCGCGGGCGAATCGAGGTTCTGGAGCAAGGTCGCCGCGGCTGCGTCGTCGCTGATGAAGCTCGAGCAATACACGTGCCCATTGCCGACGCGGTGTTGCAGCGGTATGCGCCATTGCCATCCCGCCGCGTGCGCGATCGAGCGGGTGTATGGCACCAGGTTGTCGGCCGTGCGCTCGCTCGGCACCGCGAGCGCGCGGTCGACCGGCAGCCAGTGCGACCAGTCCTCGAAGCCGGTCGCGAGCGTCTTCTCGATCAGCAGGCCGGAGAAGCCGGAGCAGTCGAGCCAGAAATCGCCGGCGATGAGCTGGCCGCCTTCGAGGCGCACTGATTCGATGAAGCCGTCGGTGGCGCGACGCTGCACGTCGACGATGCGGCCCTCGACACGCTGCACGCCGCGCGCCTCGGCGTAGCGACGCAGGAAGCGCGCGTACAGGCCAGCGTCGAAGTGATATGCGTAGGCGAGTTGCGGTGTGTCCGGCGGCAGGTTCGGCATGGGTGGCAGGAAGCGCCGTTGCGCCGCCGCGATCGCGGCCGGCGCGTAATCACTGAGCGGATGCGGATGGCCGCTGGCCGCGAGCCGCAGCCACAGCTGGTGGAACGCGATGCCCTTGTAGTTGACGCCGAACTCGCCGAACTGGTGGAAGTACCGGTCGCCGTCACGGCCCCAGTTCAGGAATTCGATGCCCAGCTTGAACGTGGCCTGCGTGGCCTGCACGAACTCCTTCTCGTTGATGCCGAGCACCTTGTTGAAGAACTGCAGCGGCGGGATGGTCGCCTCGCCCACGCCGACCGTGCCGATCTCCTCGGACTCGATCAGCGTGATGCGCTGCGTGTTCTGCACGGCGTGCGCCAGCGCCGCCGCGGTCATCCATCCCGCGGAGCCGCCTCCGACGATGACGTAGTGCATGGACAGGTCCGTCCCGGTTTCCAGAAAAGGGGGACTGTCCCCCTTTCCTGGCAAACCGGGACTGTCCCCATTCAGAACGATGCGCGGAAGTAGATACTGTAGCGGCTGTCCGAGTCCACCCAGTTGTGGTACGTGAGGCCCGCGCCATCGCCGGGTTGTCCGGTCACGTCGTTGTCGACCAGCACCTTGTACTTCGAGTGCAGCAAGTTCACGGCTTCGACGCCCAGCGACAGGTTCTCCTTCATGCGCCACTGCAACGAGGCGTCGAGCTGCCCGTAGTCATCGGCGAACGCCGGGATGTTGAGGTTGGCGGCCGCGGTCGTCAGCAGGTAACGCTCGCGCCAGTTGTACGCCAGGCGTGCCTCGACCGATGGCAGTGAGTAATACAGCTCGGCGTTGTACGAGGTCTTGCTGAGGCCTTCCAACGGGTAGTCCTGCAGCAGCGAGTTGGTCTGCTGGCTGCCGTCGTAGGGATTCGCGGCGGAGTTGCGCGTGCCGCCGCTGTCCACGTAGGTGTACGCGGCGCGTGCGCCGAAGTACCGGCCCCAGCCCGGCAGGAAATCGAAGAACCCGTTCCACGCGAACTCGAAGCCACGCACGAAGCCGTCGCCCTGGTTCTCGGGACGCAGCACCATGACGTCCTTGGTCACGCCGTTGTTGGTGTACTGCACGATGTCGTTCAGCGTGGTCTCGATGAAGCCCGACACTTCCTTGTCGAACAACGCCAGCGTCAGCGAGTTGGTCGGATTGATGTACCACTCGGCGCTCACGTCGTAGTTGGTCGAGTCCATCGGCTCGAGCTGCGGATTGCCCGAGAAGCCGTTGTACTGCGAGACGCAGTCACCGGGCGTCTGACTGCCGCCCGGCAGCGGCACGCAGGATCCGTTGGTCATCAGGCCGATCTGCGGCGTGACCTGGATGGCGGGCAGCAATTGCGGGAAGTCGGGACGCGCGATGCCCCTGCCGACGGCGAAGCGCAGGTAGAAGTTGTCGGTCGCCTTGTAGCGCAGGTTGAAGCTCGGCAGCACGTCGTCGTAGCTGTTGCTGCCGGAGGTCTCGGTCGCGCCGCCATTGGCGAACGCCAGGTCGTCGGCGGGCGCCGCGTCCGTCAGCGTGCCTTGCGAGAACACGAGCTGGCCGGTGCCGGACGCCTCGGTCTTGACGAACCGCACGCCGATGTTGCCGTCCCATTTCTCGTGCCGGAACGAAAGCTGCGCATAGCCGGCGGTGGTTTTCTGGTTCTGCGGATTGATCCCCAGGCCGTCGTTCGCCGGGAACTTGGTCGAGTAGTCGCCATCCCAGGGCACCCAGTCGCAGCAGCCGGTGATCACGCCCGGCGCCGTCGACACGGCGACCACGGTGTCCGACCAGGCATCGAAATTGCGGAAGAACTTCGTGCTCGGGAACAGGAAGCCGCTCGGCGCATTGCCGCGATGGAACCAGTTCGGGTAGTTCTGCGTCACGTACGGCACGTCCTGCTCGCCGAAGACCGCAGGTCCCCCGCCCCAGTTCTGACTGATGGAACCCCAGCGATAGCCGGTCTCGCGCGTGGTCGAGTTGTAGTCCTCGTAGCGCACGCCGAAGCGGATCTTGTCCAGCCAGTCGGAGTTGTCGAACGTGTATTCCGCGTCGGCGCGATACGCCCACGCGTCCGCGTCGTTGTCCTCGTGATGGTCCATCGCGAAGTTGTGATAGACGGTCTCTGGATTCAGCAGGATGTCGTTCGGCGGGATCACGATGGTCGGCGTGCCGGAGCCGTGCAGCTGCAGCGAATACGGCCCCGCGTTCTCGAAGTTCGGACTCGCGCTCGGGCCCATGGTCAGGTCGATGATCCTGGTGCTCGCCTTCGAGTACTGCACGTCGCCTTCCAGGCGCCATTGTTCGGAGGCGTTCCAGTTGAGGTGCAGCGACACGTCGTCGTTGCGCGCTTCGCGGCGGTTGTAGCGCGCCGAACCGGCGTAGCCGCCGTCGTTCAGCGTGCCGCCCGTCAGGTGATCGCCGTCGAAGCTGAGATCCGTACCGCCGAGGCCGGCGCCCGGCAGATTCCAGACCGCGTTCTCATCCTGGTCGAAGGTCGCGTCTGAATAGAAATACTGCAGGTGCGCTTCGACGTTCTCGCTGGGCGAGCGCCACTGCAGCGCCGCCGATGCGCCGGTGCGATTGCGGTCGATGAGCAGCTCGCGCCAGCCGATGCCGCCCGGTGCGAACACCGTCTCGCCCGGCACCAGGTTGGTGTTCGCGTAGTACCTGTCGATGTGCAGCGTGTCGGTGCGGCTGGACAGATCGGAGTAGCTGGCCGAGAGCAGCCAGCCCAGGTCGCCGATGCCGGTTTCGACACGATCGCTGTACAGGCCCGAGGCCGACGGCTCCCACTTCTCCGCGAGGTCACCCCAGGTCTCCTCCAGCGAGAAGCTGAACTTGCGTCCGTCGGCATCGAACGGCAGCCGCGTGCGCAGGTTCACGGTGCCCGAGAGGCCGCCCTCCACCTGCTGGGCCGACGGATTCTTGTAGACGTCGACGCCGGCGAGCAGCTCGGGCGGAATGTCCTCGAAGCCCAGCACGCGGCTGTTCTTCGCGGAGAACGAGCTGTGGCCGTTGAGCTCGCTGCGCACCCAGCTCAGGCCGCGAATCGTGACGCCCGCGCCTTCGACGGCGATGCGGTCGGCATCGCGCGGCTGCGGCACGCGGCCGATGGCGAGTCCGGGAATGCGTTGCAGGACCTCGGTGACGCTGCGGTCCGGCAGTGCGCCGATGTCGTCCGCGGTGATCGCGTCGACCAGCTCCGGCGCCTCCTGCTTGCGGGCCTGCGCGGTCTCGAGCTGCCGGCGGATACCGGTGACGACGACTTCGGTCATCTCCGCGGGCTCGACGCTTGTGGACTGCGGGTTGTCGTTCGCGCCCTGCGCCAGCACCGGCGCCGAAAGCACCATGCCGAAGCCGAGGCCCACGGCGGATGCGGCGACGGCGCGGCGGCCGCCGAGCAGCGCGGCTCTTACGCCCGCGGCGACGCCCGTCAGCGGTAAATCAAAGGAATGGTTCACGTTTCCCCCCATGCACCAGTAAAAAGTTTTTTATTAGAGTGAACCCTACTCCAGAACCCGGGCACGCGTCTAGGGATGGAAACGAGGGAAATGGGGTCGCCCGTGCCCGGTGTCGCGCCCGCAAAGAGGTGCTGGCTCGCGCAGCCCGCGAGAACGGGAGACGGTTGTCGCGCGCCATCGCGAAATGTCCCGGGTCATGAGAAAAAAAGTATCCCGAGGAGACGCTATCGTGCGTACATGAAGATGAATCGGACCCTGCAATCGCTTGTGCCCGTGGCGTTGGCGGTCGTCGCGCTGTCGGGCTGCGCCGCGTCGCGAGAGCAGAACGTCACGCGGTGGGCGTTGCGCGATGCCGCGCGGGTGGGCGGCCACGCCACGCAGATCGTCGGCAGCCCCGGCAACACCGGCGCGGACGGCGCGGCCCTGGTGTTCGACGGCGAAGCCGACGGCATCTTCGTGCCGGTCAATCCGCTGGCGAACTGGCGCGCGTTCACCATCGAAGTGCGCTTCAGGCCCGATGGCTCTGGCCACGAGGAGCAACGGTTCCTGCATCTCGAGGACGAACTCCGGCATCGCGTGCTGATGGAAACCCGCGTGCGCGAGCAACAATGGTCGCTCGATACCTTCCTGTTCCAGGATGCCGGCCACAAGCTCACCCTGCTCGACCGGGCGAAGCAGCACCCCACCGACCGCTGGTACTGGGTCGCGCTGGTATACGACGGCGTGAAGATGTCGAGCTACGTGAACGGCGTGCTCGAGCTGTCCGGCGAGGTCGATTTCCCGCCCATGGTGGCGGGACGTACCTCGATCGGCGTGCGCCAGAACCGCGTGTCGTGGTTCAAGGGCGCGATCGCCGAGATCCGCTTCACGCCGCGCGCATTGCCGGCGGACCGCTTGCGCGCGTCACCGTGACGGCTTGCCGGCGCGCACCGCAACGGGCTTGCCGAGCGTCGAGACGCCGTTCTCGTCGAATGCCTCGACCGCCGCGAAGTAGTCGACGCCGGCGCTGAGCGCACGCACCTCGAGCTGCGTGCCGCGGTCGGCGAACACCTGGTAGCAGAGCGTCAGCCGGTCCGGTTTCAGTCCCCAGCGCACGTTGTAGCCCACGGCGCCCGGCACGCGCTGCCAGCTCACCTTCATCATGCGCGGATCCGCGCCGCGCTCGGCCTGCACGTTCCTGGGCGCGCGCGGCGCCGCGCCACCCGCGTTGCCGAACACGCGCAGATCGCTGATCGCCAGGTGCGCCGCGCCGACGTGGCCGTGCACATAGCGCACGTAGCGCGCGCGCACCGGCGCGGGCAACTGGAAATACGCATTCGGCCGGTCACGCCGCTCGGCACCGGTACTCGCCAGCGGCTGCCACTGCTTGCCGTCGAGCGACGACTCGAGCGTGAACTCCGTGTAGATGTCCGGCGCGTCGGCGTAGCGGCCTGATTGATAATCCGCGAAATCGACCTGCACGGCGCGCAGCGTCTTCGGCGCGCCGAGATCGATGGTGAGCGTCTGCCCCGCTTCGTTGGCCGCCGCGACCCAGAAGGTGCGCGGGTCCTCGTCGGTGACCTGCGCGGCGCCGAAATCCTCCTTCGAAGGAGATTCCAGCACCGAGGAGGCGCTCGCCGGCTTGCGGTACGAGAGCAGCATCCAGCCGGTGAACAGGCTTTCCGGATCGCTCACCTTTTTGGTGGGCATGTAGTGCGGGAAGTCCCCGAAGCGCGTGTCGACGCTCATCTGGCCGCCGCCGAACGCCGCCGGAAACATCGCGACGCGTCGCTCGAACGTCCAGTTGTAGCCGATCCACGGCGTGCCGGTGTTCCACCAGTTGCCGTACTCATCCTGGAAGGTGTTGCCGTGGCCCGCGCCGTGCACGAAACCACCCGGCTTGTAGCCGACGGGGTTGTTGGGCGCGTACTCGAACGGTCCGAGCGGGTGATCGGACACGTAGGTCCCGGTGGCGTAGACGTTGTACTCGGTGCCGGGCGCCGCGTACTGCAGGAAATAACGGCCATCCACCTTGGTCATCCAGGCGCCTTCGATGTACGTGGCGTGATCTTCGGCAGTGTGGTCCTGGCCGAAACGCTCCCAACCGTGTCGCTTGGGATCGAGACCGATCAGCGCGCGCGGATTGCCGACGTAGCGGATGCGATGCTGTGTGTCTGCATCGCGCATGTCGATCTCGATGCCGTAGATGGGAAAGGTGTTCGATGAACCCCAGTACAGATACCAGCGCCCGTCGTCGTCCTTGAACAGCGCGGGATCCCACGGGCCCGGTGGAAAGCGCTCCTGCGGCGGCTCGCCACCGCTCCAGCCGCCGAGCTGGTTGCCGGCCACCACCTCGCTCGGCAGATCCGGCGGTCGGCGCGTCAGGAATTCCAGCTTGCCGTGCGCCGGATCGCGGCTGACCAGGATTGGATCCGGGCGGGTCATGGACTTCATCAGGATCAACCGCTCGCCGTCCGAGACCGCCGCGGGCGCCACGATGCTCGCGAACGGCCAGCGACTCGGCGTTACGAATTTCCAGTCGAGCAGATTGGTGGAACGCCAGTAGCCATCGGCGAGCGTCAGGAACAGGTAGTAGGCATCCTGGTGGCGGACGATGACCGGGTCCGCGCCGGTGCGATACGAGATCTGCCGGTTTATCTGCTCGAAGTTGTAGCGATAGTCGACGTCGAGCGGGTTGATGTACGTGCGCGGAGAGGTCTCGGCAATGACCGTACGGGTCATGGTGCTGCACAGCAGGAGCACTACCAGGCAGCGCCACGCGGGGATCCGGGAATTCATTCGCCGAGTTTCCACCCAGCCGGACGGCTGAGTATCAGTTCATTCCGGCATTTCGAGTCGACAACCGGATATCGCGTTCTTTTCGGCCACCATCATTCTATCCCGGCCCGCCGCGAATGGAACTGCCCATTTCGGTGGACGAAACCCCACGGGTCGGCGCGTAGTGTGCGCGACCATGACCAGCCCCACCGCTGTCCCGACCTCGCAATTTTCCGGCTACCAGAAAGTGGTGGTCGGCATGCTGGCCTTCCTGCAGTTCGCCGTGATCCTCGACTTCATGCTGATGTCGCCGCTCGGCGCGTTGATCATGCCGTCGCTGAAGATCACCCCGGCGCAGTTCGGCAGCGTCGTCTCGGCCTATGCGTTCGCCGCCGGCATCTCGGGCCTTTTGACCGCCGGGTTCGCCGACCGCTTCGACCGCAAGAAGCTGCTGCTCTTCTTCTACACGGGTTTCATCGCCGGCACCTTGTGGTGCGGCCTGGCGCAGAGCTTTCCTTCGCTGCTGCTGGCGCGCGTGGTCACCGGGTTGTTTGGCGGCGTGATCGGCTCCGTGGTGCTCGCGATCGCCACCGACCTGTTCGCACCGCAGATGCGCGGCCGCGTGATGGGCTTCATCCAGACGGCGTTCGCCGCCAGCCAGGTGCTCGGCATCCCCTTCGGTATCTACCTGTCCAATCACCTCAGCTGGCATGCGCCATTCATCGTGCTGGCAGGCATCGGCGTGCTCGCCGGCCTGCTCATCGTGTGGTTCATGCGCCCGGTCGACGCACATCTGAAAACAGCGCCGGAGCGCAGCGCGCTCGGGCACCTGTTGCACACGGTGGCCGAGCCGCGCTACCTGCTCTGTTTCACGGCGGTGCTGTTCACGGCGACGGGAGGCTTCATGCTGATGCCGTTCAGCAGCGCCTTCACCGTGAACAACCTCGGAATCTCGCTCGATGATCTGCCGATCATCTACTTCGTGACCGGCATCGCCACGATCTTCATCGGCCCGGTGGTCGGCAAGGCCGCGGATGCGCTCGGCAAGTTGCGCGTGTTCTTCTTCGGCACGGCCGTGATGATCGTGACCGTGCTGGTCTACACGCACCTCGGGCCGACCACGCTGATCGTGGTGACGCTGGTCAACGTCGTGCTGTTCGTCGGCATCTTCTCGCGGATGATCCCGTTCCAGGCGCTGATGTCGCAGGTGCCGGTGCCCACGCAGCGTGGTTCGTTCAACGCGATCAACGCTTCGCTCGCGCAGCTCGCGGGCGGACTGGCCTCGCTGGTCGCCGGGCACATCGTGCAGGAGGGCGCGGACGGTCGGATCCATCACTACGACATTGCGGGCTACGTCGTCGTCGCCGCATCGTTGATGGCCGCGCTCCTGTTGTGGCGCATTCATCGCGCCGTCGCGGTGCCGGCCGGCGTGATGGTGGTGCCGGGCACCAACTCCCGTAATTGACGCCGGTGATGCCGGGCACCAACTCCCGTAATTGAGTGAGCGGTCGCAAGAGCGCGGACGCCGGTTCAATTACGGGAATTGGTGCCCGGCACCACCGGCCTCACAATCTCTTCACGATTGGTTGGGAAAGTGTCGCCTTCGCGGGCACGGGCCCGCTCGAAAGGAGACATCATGAGAAATCCCAGCATCTGGCGCGGCATCCTGATCGCCGTGCTCGGCATCGGCATCGCCGTGGCCATTGCGGCCGGCGCCTGGCAGGCGGGTGTGGCACACGCGCTCGCCGCGAGTGGACAGGCCGTGACCGGCGAACCAGGTGTCGGACCCCACGCCTGGGGCCACTGGCACGGGTTCTTCTTCGCGCCGTTCTTCTTCCTGCTCCTGCTGCTGTTGTTCGCACGCGTGCTGTTCTGGCGCCGTCCCTGGCACGGCGGCTGCCATCACCACGACGGCCGGGTTCCGCCCGCATTCGAAGAGTGGCATCGTCGCGCCCATGAACAGTCCGGATCGACCGGTCAATGAAGCACATCCTGGTCGTCGACGATGAGCCGCGGATCGCGGAGATCTGCCGGGACTATCTGAAGCGCGCCGGCTTCGAGGTGATCACCGCCGCCAATGGCGACGATGCCCTCGCGCTGGCGCGCAGCCGGCAACCCGACCTCATCGTGCTCGACCTGAAACTCCCCGGCCGCGACGGACTCGACGTGACGCGCGCGCTGCGTCAGAAGTCGAACGTGCCGATCATCATGCTGACGGCACGCGTCGAGGAGAGCGACAAGCTCGTGGGCCTCGAGCTGGGCGCCGACGACTACCTGACCAAGCCGTTCAGTCCGCGCGAGCTCGTGGCGCGGGTGCGCGCCGTCCTGCGGCGCGCCGAGGCCGCCACTGCGCAGAACGAAATCATGCGCGCGGCGGACGTCATGCTCGACGTGCCGCGCCGCAAGACCCAGGTCGGCAAACGCTCGATCGAGCTGACCTCGAGCGAATTCCAGCTGCTGGCGACCCTGATGCGCCAGCCGGGCCGCGTGTTCACGCGCGGCCAGCTGCTCGATGCCGTGCGCGGCGAGGAAGGCGATTCCTTCGAGCGCGCCGTGGACGCGCACGTGAAGAACCTGCGCCGCAAGATCGAGCCCGATCCGCGCAAGCCGAAGTACGTGCAGACGGTGTACGGCGTGGGTTACCGGTTCGCCGAACCATGACTGCCGATCCCGGATCCGGATGTGAATGGCAGCGCCGCGGCCGATGGCGTCCCCACGACCATGCGCATTCGCATCATCCCGCGCGCGGCCGCATGTTCCGCGTGTTTGCCATCGCGGCGTTGCTGCTGGTCGTGCTGGCCATCTCCGGCATCGTCTCGCTGGCGTGGCTGCTCGCCTCGCGCCTCGGACTGCACGGCTGGGCCGCGCTGGTTTCGGTGACGTTCGCCGCGCTGCTCGTCGTGGTGCTGGCCGTGCGCGCTTTCTGGACCATGCGGCGCGTCGCCTCGCCGCTCGGTGCCGTCATGGACGCCGCGGACAGCGTGGCCGGCGGGGACTACACGACGCGCGTCGCGGAGCGCGGTCCGCCTCCCCTGCGCGCGCTCGCCCGTTCATTCAATACGATGACGGAACGCCTGCAGCACGCCGACCGCCAGCGACGCGACCTCATGGCCGATCTCGCGCACGAGCTGCGCACGCCGCTCAGCGTATTGCAGGGACGCATCGAGGGCCTGATCGACGGCGTCTATCCACCCGAACCGGCCCAACTCGAGCAATTGCTGGACCAGACCAGGATCCTGGCGCGACTCATCGAGGACCTGCGCACGTTGGCGCTGTCCGATGCCGGTGTGTTGGCGCTGCAGAAGGAGCTCACGGACATGACGGAATTGATGCGCGAGGTCGTCGACAGTTTCGAAGCCGAGGCGGCGCGGCGATCCATTTCCCTCGAGCTCGAGGCGGCACCGGCGTTCGCCACGCTCGAGGTCGACCCGGTGCGCATCAAGGAAGTGCTCGTGAACCTGGTGTCGAACGCGTTCGCGCACACGCCTGCCGGCGGGCGCGTTCGCCTGACGCTGTCGGCCGACGCCAACTGGATCTGCATGACCGTCGCGGACACGGGCGCCGGGATGTCCGCCGGGGAAGTCGCGCGCATGTTCGATCGCTTCTACAAGGGCCGGCACTCGCGCGGCGCGGGTCTCGGGCTCGCCATTGCGCGCAATCTCGTGCGCGCGCATGACGGCGACGTCGCCGCGCAGAGTACTCCCGGCACCGGCACGACGGTCACGTGCCGTCTGCCGCGGGCGGGGGTGGTGCCGGGCACCAATTCCCGTAATTGAGTGAGCGACCCTACATGCGCCGACGCCGGCTCAATTACGGGAATTGGTGCCCGGCACCACCGTATACCGGATCTCGTCCGCGGCGAGGAACTCGCCATTGCGCGGGCCGCTGAAGCGAATGGCCGCGATGGCGGGTGCGTTCACAGTCAGCTCGACGAAGGGCACCGGCTCGGCGGGCGCCTGGCGGCCGGGCACGGCCGGCAGCGACGCGCGATCCACTACCTCGCCTTTCTCATCCAGGGCTTCGAGCAAGGCCGGGCAGCCGGTCGAGCCCCAGAACACCACGCTGACCCTGGAGACGCGCGCGGGAAACGTTGCCAGCACCGGAACGGCCTGCTCGGTGGCCATGGCATTCAGCAGACCCTTGTGATTCGTCGCGAGGTGCGGGAAGAACATGATCCGCCCCTGCGCCTTGCTCTGCGTGAGCGGTCCGGCGAGCCTGAACTGCACGCCTTTCTCGCTCCACGTGGGCACCGGCTTGCCGATCTCCGCCTGCTCGAAGTCGACCGCCACGTCTTCCGCGCGCGCGGCGACTGCCGCGACCGCCAGGCCCAACAACCCGATGCAGCGCTTCATGTCATCTCGAGACCGCGCATCGTGCCGGTCGACGAGGCGAACTTGTCCTCCTCCAGGCCCATGCGCTGCAGCATCGAGACGAACAGATTCGGCAATGGATAGTTCTGTCCGCGATCGAAGGCGAGATGCTGCCCATGGCGGAAGCCGCCGCCGGCGAACAGTGTCGGCAAGTTGGTCGTGGAATGCGCGTTGGCGTCGCCGAGGTTCGAGCCGTACAGGATCATGGTGCGATCGAGCAGGCTCTCGCCCTCCTCGCGCACAGCTTTCAAATCCGTGAAGAGCTTCCCCAGCAACTTCATGTGGTGTTCGTCCAGCACCCTGAGCTGCGCCAGCTTCTCCTCGGCTTTGCCGTGGTGCGAGAGGTTGTGGTAGCTGTCGGTGATGGTCTCGCCCGGAATGGTGACCACCGGCGTCGCGACGCTGTTCAGCATCAGCGTGATGGCACGCGTCGAGTCGGTCTCGAAGGCCAGGCGCGCCAGGTCGTACATGGCCTTCACTTTGTCCATGTACTGCGCCGGATTGCCGAGCTCGGGCGGCGCGGGCTCATTGACCACGGGCTTGGGCCTGCGCTCCCATTCGCGCGACTCCTGCAGGCGGTGCTCGAGCTCGCGCACGCTGGTGAAATATTGTTCGAGTCGGCCGCGGTCGCGCGCGCCGAGCTTGCGCTCGAGGTCCTTCGCCTGGCTGCCCACCGCATCGAGGATGCTGCGCCCGGTGTCGAGCCGGTGGATCTGCGCCTCGACCTGCTCGGGCGTCCCCTGCAGGAACAGCTGGTTGAACACGTCGACCGCGCGCTCTTCCGGCGGAATGGCGACACCGCTGCCGGTCCAGGACAGGCTGCGCGCCGCGCCGTTCACAGCGAGCGTCAGTGATGGAAACCGCGTGAGGGTACCGATGCGCTCGGCGATGTATTGATCGAGCGAAATGGTATTGCGGAACGAACTGCTCGCCGGGTGCGGCGCGGCGGTCAGGAAGCTGATGTCGGAAGGATGTCCGCCGTCCACGTTGGGATGCGAGGCGCCGCTGATCACCGTGAACTCGTCGCGGTTCTCCGCCAGTAGTTCGAGAAGCGGTGAAGCTGCGTAATCGCGACCCGACGCGGCGGGGAAGAACAGGTCGGGCCGAACTCCCAGGTTGTTGCAGATCGCGAACATGCGGCGCGGCGTCCGCGGCACCGGCGCCGCCGCGGACGCCGCGCGCGCCGTTGCCGGATGCATTGCATCGAGCAGCGGCAGCGACAGCGCGACGCCAGCGCCCTGCAGGAAATGCCGCCGCGAAAGGGCTCGTGGTTTCGGTTTCATTTGGTCTGGAACAGCTCGCTGCGGATGATCTCTTCGACCAGCGTGCGCACGCCGTAATGGCGCTTGCGCGCACGCTCGAGGATACGCTCGAATTCCGGCCGGTCGGTGTAGCGCACCGGCGCTCCGGTCGCGTAGGTCACAAGCTGGTTGGCCAGGTTGCGCGCGATCGTCAGCTCATCGCCCGCGATGAGCCGCTTGAACTCCCTGACGTCGCGGAAACTGCGGCCATCCGGCAGCTCGCCGGTCGAGTCGACCGGCAGCCCGTAATGAAACGCGAATGCCTGGCCGTTGAGCCCGTACCCAGGCACCGGCTTCACGTTCTCGGCCACGGCGCGATAGCGCTCGCGGTGCGCGCCCATCACGTCGAAACTCTCCAGCGCGAAGCCCGGCGGATCCATCTTGCGGTGACAGGACGCGCAAGTCGGATTGTCGCGGTGCCTGGCGAGCTGCTGGCGGATGGTGACCGCCCCGCGGATGTCCGGCTCGACGGCCTTCACCGTCGGCGGCGGCGGACGAGTCTCGATGCCCATGATCCGTTCGGTGATCCAGTGGCCGCGCAGCACCGGCGAGGTGGTGGTGCCATTGGCGGTCACCTTGAGCACGCTGGCCATGGTCAGGAGGCCGCCGCGTTCGCTGCCGCGCGGCAGCGAGACCCGCCGCATGTTCGCGCCCGTGACCCCGGAGATGCCGTAGTGCCGCGCGAGACGCTGGTTCAGATACGTGAAATCCGAGGAGATGAGGTTGCGCGCCGGCAGATCCGCGCGCAGCAGCTCGGCGAAGAACAGGCGCGTCTCTTCCAGTGCCGCGGTCTTGAGCGGCTCGTCCAGCTCGTAGTCGTTGTAGATGGTGGCCGAGGGCGAGGTGTCGTCGATCTTGCGCAGGTCGAGCCAGTAATCGGTGAAGGCGTCGACGAAGCGGCGCGAGCGTGGATCGTCGAGCAGCCGCGCGGTCTCCTGGCGCAAAACCTTCGGATCGTGCAGCTCGCCGCGCGCGGCGCGCGCGCGCAGCGCGGCGTCGGGCGTCGAGTTCCACAGGAACAGCGACAGGCGCGTGGCGAGTGCCCAGTCGTCGAGCCGTCCCGGCGGCTCCTCGAGGAACACGAAGCCCGGCGAGACCAGCACGCCGGTGTACGCGGTCAGCAGCGAGCGCGCGAACCCCGAGCCCGATGCGAACTCGCGCTCGAACAACGCGAGGAACCGCCGCACGTCCGATTCCTCGACCGGGCGCCGGTAAGCCGCAGCGAGGAAGCCGCGCAGCAGCCGCTCGGCATCCTGCTGCGGATTCCGCGCAACCACTTCGACCATCACGTCGCTGAGCGGCGAGCGTGGGAAACCGCCGAACACGAATGTGCTCGGCCCGCCCACCGGTGGCGCGACGTATGGCGCGACTCGCTCGAGCGGCACGCCACCCTTCCCGCCTTCGCCGACCCGCCGCATCGGCAGGTCGCCGAACAACAGCCGATAGCCGCGGGTCGCCTGCTCATCTTCCAGCGGTCCCTCGACTTCCAGCCACTGCACGGCATAGCCCGGCATGCCTTCCTTGGTCGCGAGCGGATTGACGTACTGCTCGTCGGTGCCGTTGACGCGCGTGCGAAACAGCCGCATCGCATCGGTGCGGATGGCCTCGCCCCCGGCGAGCTGCACCTCGATTTCGCCCATGGTCGGCTTCGGCGTGAAATCCATGACGCCGACCGGCCGTGTCTGACCCGAGCTCTGCGCGTAGATGCCGATGGGTTCGTCGTTGCGGCCGGGCCAGATTTCATCCGCGTTGGGGCGGTGCCAGACCGGCAGCCAGTACACCGGCGCCTTCTCGTCTCCCTGCCCTTCGTAGAACCAGCGTCCGATGCCGCCGCCGCTGACCCAGACCGAATAGCCCTTCAGCCGGATGCGATAGCGGCCGCCGACCGGTGCATTGAAACCCCAGCCGTACTGGCCGGCGTCGCTGAAGATGCTGGACACCTTGCCGACCGCCTCGCGCTCGCGCGTCTGCGGGCTGGAGTTCGGCGCGCGTCCCGCGCGCACTTCGGGCTGCGCATGCGAGTCGAGCACCGGGAACATCAGCCGGTCGGACAACGTGCCGTTCTCGCGCGGCATGTAGCGCTGCCCGATCGCATCGCGCGCGTAGATTTTCGTCACCGTCTTGCCGGGCCGTTCGAAGGCCGCGGCCATGGCCTGGCGCATCGCGTAGTCCGCGGCGTTCAGGTAGCGCTCCATCTGCACATAGGACACGTCGAGCGCCTCGCCG
>DASTHJ010000309.1:0-3261 GCA_035718265.1 Steroidobacteraceae bacterium
CCTGGAGCTCGGCAGCGTGTGGCGCCGGCTCGGCGCGGAAGTCGTGATGCTCGAAGCGCTCGACAATTTCCTCGCGGTGGCCGACCAGGGTCTCGCGAAGGAAGCCGCGCGACATTTCAAGAAGCAGGGACTCGACATCAGGCTGGGTGCCAAGGTGTCCGGTGCGAAGAACACCGCCAAGGGCGTGGAAGTCAGCTACGCGGACGCCGGCGGCAACCAGACGCTCACGGTCGACAAGCTGATCGTCTGCGTGGGCCGGCGTCCCTACACGAAGGACCTGCTGGGTGACGGCACCGGCGTGCAGCTCGACGAACGCGGCTTCATCAAGGTCGACGACCACTGCAAGAGCACGGTGGAAAACGTCTGGGCCGTGGGTGACTGCGTGCGCGGCCCGATGCTGGCGCACAAGGCCAAGGACGAGGGCGTCATGGTCGGCGACATGATCGCCGGCAAGTACGGCCACATGAACTACGACACGATTCCGTCGGTGATCTACACGCACCCGGAAATCGCCTGGGTGGGCCAGACCGAGGAGCAGGTCAAGGCCAGCGGTCGTGCCTACAAGGTCGGGCAATTTCCATTTGCGGCCAGCGGCCGCGCGCGCGCCATGGATTCCACCGCCGGCTTCGTCAAGCTGATCGCGGCCCAGGACGACGACGAGGTGCTCGGCGTGCACATCATCGGACCGTACGCCGGCGAGCTCATCGCCGAGGCGGTGCTCGCCATGGAGTACTCGGCGAGCAGCGAAGACCTGCAGCGCACGATCCACGCGCATCCGACGCTGTCCGAGGCGTTGCACGAGGCGGCGCTCGCCGCCGACAAGCGCGCCATCGACAACGTCAACCGCTAGCCGTTCAGCCGCCCGTGCAGGGCAGCGCCGCGAACACGTGCTCCTGCAGCAGGCGTGCGGTCTGTTCGTGCATGTCCTTCTGGTCGTAGTGCGTGCGGGTGACCACCGCCACCAGTGACCTCAGCGGTACCGTCATCACGACGGTGCCGCCATTGCCGGCCATGTACCAGCCGTTGAGCGTGCCGCAAGGCGAGGTGAACTGCCGCTGCCAGTACAGCACGCCGTAACCCCGCTGGTCGTCGACGACGTTGCTGATGGTCTGCATGCGTCGCACCCAGGCCTCCGGCACCAGCTGCGCGCCGCGCCAGTTGCCGTGGCCCATGATGAGTACACCCAGCTTCAGCAGGTCCCGGCTGCGCAGCCGCAGGCCTCCGCCGGCCTGGAATTCCCCGCTGGGCGATCGCGTCCACTGGCGTTCGCGGATGCCGAGCGGCCGGAACAGGCGCGCGTCGAAGTACTGGTCGAGCGGCATGTGCGTGGCGCGCTGCACGACCTGGCCCGCGAGAAACACGCCGCCAGTGCAATACGCGAACGGGCCGCGTCCGGCGGCGCCACGCCGGTAGTCGGCCCTGACCGGCAGGTCCACGACCCAGCGCGACCAACGGGTCTGCGGATACATGTTCTCCTCGTTGCCGGCGCTGCGCGCGTCGAAGTCGTCGCAGTCGAGCGCCGAGGACATCGTCAGCAGGTCCATGAGCGTGATGGCCTGCTTGAGCGGCCCGTCGTGGCGGAAGGGAGCCAGGTCCGGCAGCAGCGCGAACACCGGTTGATCGGCGGAGCGCAGCGCGCCATCCGCGATGGCCTGTCCCACGATCAGCGCGGTCAGCGCCTTGCTGGCCGAGCGCGTGTCGTTGAGCACCTGCATGCCGCCCGTGCCGAAGTAGCGCTCGAACACCAGCCGGTCGTCCTTGTAGACCAGGACACTGGTGGTGTCGGGGAATTCGGCGTCGACGCGCGCGGCGGTCAGCGACTCGAGCGGATTCGCGTGCAGCGTGACGTCGGCCGGCGTCGCGACCAGGAAGCCGTCCCGCAGTGCGGCGGGTGCGCCCGCGGCGCACGCCGCGGCGGCGTGCCAGGTCGCGAGCAATGCCAGCGCCGGGAGCGGCAGGGAGCGGCTGGCCGACATCCGTGTCGAGCCCGTCAGTTTGCCGAGCTGTCGAACACCAGGCGGGCCCTGCCGGGCTGTTCCACCGCCACGCCGTTTTCCTTGCGCGGCTCGTACACCCACCTGCGCACCGCGTCGAGCGCCGACTCGTCGAACACACCCTGCGGTTCGGACTCGACCACCTGCACGTCGCTGACGCGGCCGTTGACGCCGATGTTGTAAGTCACGACGACATGGCCGTTGGTCCGCCGCGAAATGCCCGATGGCGCCACTGGCAACACGCGCTTGACGAGCTTCGCGGGCACGACGTCGACGGGCGCGGGCGGTGTCGGCTTCGCGGCGGGGGCCGCACTCGGCATGGGCGCGGTCGCGGAACCGGAAGCATTGGCTGGCGCCGGCAGCATGGAGGTCGGCGCGGGCTGCGTCACGGGTGGCGGCGGCGTGCGTCCGACGCCGGAGTCGCTGGCTTCCACGGTGCGGCCCGGGAACGAATTGTCGGAGCGGCGCGCGGTGAAGGTCGGCGGCGCATTGATCGGCGCATCGAGCGGGATCACCGGCTCGCGGCGTGCCTCGTTGATCGGCGCGCCGAAGCTGCGGGACCCGGCGGCAGTTTCGGTCGACGGGCGGGCCGGCGGCGGTCGGCGCTCGGGCGTGCGCGTCACCACGCGCGCCGGCGCAGATTCGGGTGCGCGTTCGGTGTTCCGCGCGCGCGGGCTCGTGCGTTCGCCGGCCAATACCGCGGCCTGCACCGGCGCCTGCGCGCTGCGCTCGCCGGATCCTTTTTCATTCTCGCCGCGCGTCTGCGGGGAGAGGCGCGCCAGTTCGGCGGCGCGATCGATGGATGCCTGCAGGAACTCGCGGCGCGGATGTTCCGGCGCCTTCTCGATCAGCGTCGAGAGCTCGGCGCGCGCCCGGTCGAGATCGTCGTTCATGATCGCGTTCTCGATGTCGATCTCGATCAAGGTGAGATCGTCGGTGAGCTTCTGCTGCTCGGCCATGCGCGCCACTTCGGCGGCGATCGCACGCTCGCGCGCCCGTGCTTCGGGGTCGTAGAACTTCTCGATCAGGAAGACGATGCAGCCTGCGACCACGACGGCGATGCCGCAGGCCGTGAACACGCGCTGCCGCCTGCGGCGCGCGGCTTCATCGGCGGCGCGCTGCTGCACGCCGAAGCGCGCCTGCGCGGCGATCTCCGCGAATTCGTCCTGCGCGGGCGGTTCGGGTGTCCAGGCAGGAAAGGGTGCACTCGCCGCGGCGGGCGCAGTCGCGGCCGGGCGGGGCGGTGTCACGCGACGCGGCGGCGCGG
>DASTHJ010000310.1:0-2946 GCA_035718265.1 Steroidobacteraceae bacterium
GAGGATCGTTTCCATGGCCGTTCAGAAGAGTCGCAAAACGCCGTCCAAGCGCGGCATGCATCGTTCGCACGACGGGCTCAGCAAGCCCGCGCTTTCGGTGGATCCGCAGTCCGGCGAGACGCACCTGCGGCACCGGATCACGCCGGACGGCTTCTATCGCGGCAAGCGCGTCATCGAGAAGCCGGCCGAAGTCGAGACCGAAGAATAATTCCCTTGTGGGGCCGGGAAGGCCCAGCGGGCGCATGGCGTCGATCGCCGTCGATGTGATGAGTGGTGACCGCGGTGCGCCCGAATGCGTGCCCGGTGCGCTGCGCGCTCTTGCCGCCGATCCCGACCTCGAGCTCATCCTGGTCGGCAATCCCGAGGTCATCGAACCCGAACTCGCGCGGCTGGCGCCCGCGGTGCGCGCGCGCGCCAGCGTGCACGCGGCGGCGAGCGTGGTCGCGATGTCGGAGCATCCGCGCGAGGCCATCCGGCGCCGCAAGGATTCCTCGATGCGGCTGGCCATCGATCTCGTCAAGGAGGGCCGCGCCGCGGCCATGGTCAGCGCCGGCAACACCGGCGCGCTCACGGCCATGTCGCACTTCGTGCTGAAGACCGTCGGGCCCGTGGAGCGCGCGCCCATCATGTCGTCGGTGCCGG
This sequence comes from Steroidobacteraceae bacterium, assembly GCA_035718265.1. Taxonomy (GTDB): domain Bacteria; phylum Pseudomonadota; class Gammaproteobacteria; order Steroidobacterales; family Steroidobacteraceae; genus CADEED01. Next base: position 643 of record DASTHJ010000310.1, read on the forward strand.
CGCGCGACGGTGGCCACACGCACATGCTGGATCTCGGCGCCAATTCCAAGGCGACGGCGCTGCAGCTCGCGCAGTTCGCGACCATGGGATCGATCGTGGCGCGCGACGTATTCGGCATCGCCAATCCGCGCGTGGGGCTGCTCAACATCGGCGAAGAGGAAACCAAGGGCCACGAGCTCGTCCAGGAAGCGCACGAGCTGATCCGCGCCGCCGACGTCAACTACCTGGGATTCGTCGAGGGCAACAACATCTTCGACGGCAGCGTCGACGTGGTCGTGACCGACGGCTTCACCGGCAACGTCGCGCTGAAGACCATGGAGGGACTCGCGAAGCTGATCGTCGAGCAGATGCGCGCGGAATTCACGCGCAACGCGCTCAGCAAACTGTCCGGGTTGCTAGCCGGTCCGGTGCTGCGCCGGGTGGGCGACGGGCTCGACCCGCGTCGCTACAACGGCGCCTGCATGGTCGGATTGACCGGAGTCGTGGTAAAAAGCCACGGCAGCGCGGATGCACTGGCCTTCGCGCAGGCGCTCGCTACGGCGGCCGCTGCGATGCGCCGGGGCCTGCCGGCGATCATCGCGAAGGCGCTGTCGCCCGATAAAGCGGCATAAGTTCAAGGGCAGACATGTACTCACGCATCGCCGGCACGGGCTCCTGCCTGCCGGAAAAAGTCCTCACGAATTTCGATCTCGAGAAGATGATGGATACCACCGACGAGTGGATCCGCACGCGCACGGGGATCGAGCGGCGGCACATCGTGGCCGACGGGCAAACCACCGTGGACATCGGCGAGATCGCCGCGCGACGCGCCATCGAGGCGGCGGGCGTGACGCCGGCAGAGATCGATTTCATCGTGTTCGGCACGACCACGCCGGACCAGATCTTTCCCAACTGCGGCACCCTGCTGCAGGCGCGGCTCGGCGCGCGCGGCTGCCCGGCGTTCTCCGTGGAGACCGCCTGCAGCGGGTTCATCTACGCGCTGTCGATCGCCGACAAGTTCATCAAGTCGGGCGAGTCCAGGTGCGCGCTGGTGGTGGGTGCCGAGACGCTGTCGCGCATCACCAACTGGAGCGATCGCAACACCGCGGTGCTGTTCGGTGACGGCGCCGGCGCGGTGGTGCTCAAGCCCTCGAGCGAGGCCGGCATCGTGAGCACGCACCTGCACTCGGATGGCACGTACAAGGACCTGCTGTACGTCGAGGGCGGCGTGTCGCGCGGTTTCAGGATCGATCCGGCCACGCAGCAGGTCGACGTCAGCATCAGGATGGCCGGCAGCGAGGTGTTCAAGGTCGCGGTGACCAAGCTGGGCGCGGCGGTGGACGAGGCGCTGGCGGCCAATGGACTCGAACGCTCGGCGGTCAACTGGCTGGTGCCACACCAGGCCAACATCCGCATCATCGCCGCCATGGCCAAGCGGCTGGAACTGCCGATGGAGCGCGTCATCGTCACCGTGCAGGACCACGGCAATACCTCGACCGCCTCGGTGCCGCTGGCGCTCGACGTCGGCGTGCGCGACGGCCGCGTGAAGCGCGGCGACCTTTTGCTGCTCGAAGCCTTCGGCGGCGGATTCACCTGGGGCTCGGCACTGATCAGGTACTAGGGGCTCTCCGGCACGGGGCTACCGGTCGAGCCCGCGCATTGCGCTACCTTCGGGCAACCTTCGACATTTCCTTCTCGAGGTCGTCCAGCAGCGACTGCACGTCCTCGGTGTTGCCGGCGTCGTACGCCTCCATGTCGATGACGCCGTCCTCGTCCATCTCGATCCTGGTGATGCCGGGGTTGGCTTTCTCGAGCTCCTCGAGCAGGTTCTGCGTCTTCTGGTGCTCTTGCAGCAGGCGGCGGCTCTGCGCCACCAGCTTCTTGTGCTGCAGCCCCTGCAGGATGGTCATCTGCAGTTCCTTCGGATGGCAGGGCTTGAGCAGGAAGCGATATACCTCGCCCTCGTTGATGGCGCGCACCGCCGCCTCCAGGTCCGCCTGGCCCGAGAGGATCATGCGGATGGTGTTCGGCCACTTCTTGCGCACCTCGGAGAGGAACTGGCTGCCGGTCATGCCCGGCATGCGCTCGTCGGAGACCACGACGTCGATGTCGTTGCCCGCGAGGATCATGAGACCCTTCTGCGCCGAATCGGCCGTGAAGATCTCGAACTGCGAGCGATCGAGGCTGCGCACCAGCGCCGAAGTCAGGTTCGGCTCGTCGTCGACCAGGAGTAGTTTGCTCTTTTCCATGACGGACACCTTGAAGCTAATCCAGCACTTTCACTGAAACACGAATGGGTTCTGCGACGCCGACGCCGGCCGCGAC
>DASTHJ010000311.1:0-8209 GCA_035718265.1 Steroidobacteraceae bacterium
CGGCCGGCGCGTCAGCGGCTGGCGGCGCCACTGCGCGGCGGAGGTCATGCCCGTGGTCACGGCGAAAGCTGCGGCGCCGAAACGGCGCGCCATGGACATCTCCACGACCGGGTCGTCGCCCACCACGCCGACACGCGTGACTGGCACGCCCAGGCGCGCCGCCACGAACTTCATCGCATGCCGCGACGGCTTGCCCGTGAGGATCATCGGCGCGCCGGTCACGCGGCGGATCGCGCCGGTGATCGCGTGGCTGTAGCCGATGGTGCGCCCGTGGCGCGTCGCGAAGAACGGCACGTCCGAGGCCACGTAGAGTTTCGCGCCCGCGAAGATCGCGTTGCACGCCGCCTCGATGTCCTTCATGCCGCAGTCCGGGTGCCAGCCGACGTACACCGCGTCCACCTCCGCAGGCGCCGCGTGGCTGACGTCGCGCGTCTCGATGCCCGCGGCGCGCAGCGCATGGCCCACGCCCTGCGAACCCAGCACCAGCGCGCGGCGCACGCCGTGGCGCGTCATCAGCCCGGCGGCGACACTCGAGGGCGTGATCATCTGCTCGTCGGCGACCGGCAGCCCGAGCTGGCGCAGCTTCGCGGCCTGCTCGGCGGGTGGATAGGCGCTGCCGTTGGTCAGCAGCACGAACGGCACGGCGCGCGCCGCGAGGCCGGCGAGAGTTTCGACCGCGCCGGGCAGCAGTTCGTAGCCCCCGAGCGAGCGATCGCTGAGCAGCAGCGTGCCGTCCACGTCGAACATGAATCCGCCGAGCTTGGGGAAAGGGCACGCGCGCGACCGCCTGGCGGGCGTCATGCGTTTGCCTGCCGGGTACGCCGCAGCGCCAGGCGGAATCCCGGCTTCTGCAGCTCGACCGACTCGAGATCGCGACGCGCCAGCAAGCGGTACAGCAAGCCGATCACCGGCTTGGTCGAGGGATCGTAGTGCCGCGGCGCCGGGCCGGCCGCGCGCATGGCGTCGACCAGTCCTCCCGGCATCGTGGCGCGCAGCAGGAACTCCTCGTCGCCGAGCTGCGCGCCGAGCCGCCGTCGCAGCTCCGAAAGCTCGGGCATGCCGGGCTCCTCGCGCAGCTCGCGCGTGCGCGGCAGCGCCTCGATGCGCTCCATGACGCGCGCGTCGATGGGCACGTTCGGCTTGCCGAATCGTCCGAGCGCATAGCGGATGATCTCGTCCGGCACCACGCCGTAGCGTTCTCCCCCGGTGACGTTCATGACCGCCTGCGTGATCACCATCTGCGCGAACGGCGTCATGACGATGGGCCAGCCCAGTTCCTGGCGCACGCGGTCCAGCTCCTCGAGCACCGCGCCTTCGAGATGCGAGATGCGGCTCTCGGCCAGGTGCCGGCGCATCGTGCCCACCGTACCGCCCGGCAGCTGGTGGCGCAGATAGGCGGCATCGAAGCCCTGCGGTCGCCCGACCGCCAGGCCTTCCGCCTCCGCCAGCTTCGTGAAGTAGTTCGACACCGCGGCCAGCGCCTCGTCATCGAGGTCGACGCGATGTCCCGAGGCGCGCAGGTTCGCGACGATGCGTTCGACCGGTGGATTGGAAATGCCATCCGCCGCCGCGCCCGAGGCACATTGCAGTGCCTGGACGCCGAGCGCCGGCGCATCCAGATAGGTGTGCTCGGCGAGCGCGATGGTGTTGTGCGAGTGCAGCTCGAGCGGCAGGTCGCGCCCGGCCGCGCGCACGGCGTCCTTGACGGCCGGGATCAGCGTCGCGGCGCGCTTCGGCGACAGCAGGCCACCCGGATCCTTGATGTACAGCGCGTCGACGTCGGCGCTGGCCGCGAGCGTGCGCGCGGCCTGCGCGTAATGCGCGTCGTCGTGGATCGGGCTCAGCGTGAATACCAGCGCGGCGATCACGAATTCGCCGCCCGCGGCCTTGACCAGCCGCGCGTTCGCGACGTTCGCGGCCGCGTCGTTCATGGGATCGGCGAGGCAGAAGCGGCGGATGCCATTGCGCGCCAGCACGCGGTAGGCCAGCGACATGAAATCGGGGCTGGCCGTTTCCCAGGAGATGAAGCGGAATCCCGTGCCCATGAATTGCAGCGGCGTGTTCGGCGTCGCGGCGGCCATGAGGCGGATGCGCTCCCAGGGGTCCTCGCGCTTGAAGCGCACCGCCACGCCCATGTGCGTCGAGGTCGTGAAGTCGATGGCCTTGAAGCCGACGCGGTCCATGACCGGCGCGATGCTCAGCGTGCGCGCCGTGTCGATGCCCACGGCGCCCCACAGGCACTGGTTGCCGTCGCGCAGCGAGGTCTCGACGATGCGCACGTCAGCCATGGGCCACCGCGGCCGTGTTCGCGCGATGACGCGTGAGCCGTCTTGCGAGGTAGTGGGTGTCGACGCCGCCTGCGAGGAAATCACGGTCTGCCAGGATTTCGGCATGCAGCCCGAGGTTGTGCGCCACGCCCTCGATGCGCGTCGTGGCCACGGCGGCGCGCAGCCGCGCCAGCGCCTCGGTGCGATCCCGTCCGTGCGCGATGATCTTGCCGAGCAACGAATCGTAGAACGGCGGCACGCGCGAGCCGCTTTCGACGTGCGTGTCGACGCGGATGCCCTCGCCGCGCGGCCAGAGCGCGGAGGTCACGACGCCGGGACTGGGCGCGAAATCGCGTGCGGGATCTTCGGCGTTGACGCGGCATTCGATCGCGTGGCCGCCGGGCGATGCGGCGCGGCTCGCCGAATCCAGGCCGGACCCGTTGGCGATCGCGATCTGCGTGGCGACCAGGTCCACGCCGCTCACCGCTTCGGTGACGGGGTGCTCGACCTGGATGCGCGCGTTCATCTCGAGGAAGAAGAACTCATCGCGCGTGGCGTCCACGAGGAATTCCACGGTGCCGACGCCGCGGTAACGCAGTTGCGCGGCGAAGCGCAGCGCGGCGTCGTGCAGCCGGGCGCGCAGCGCCGCGGGCAGCCCGGGCGCTGGTGTCTCCTCGATGAGTTTCTGATAGCGACGTTGCACCGAGCAGTCGCGCTCGCCCAGGTGCACGACCTGGCCGGCGCCATCACCCAGCACCTGGACTTCCACGTGCCGCGCCGGGCTCACGAAGCGCTCGAGGTACACGCGCGCATCACCGAAGGCGGCACCGGCCTCGTGCGCGGCGAGTGTCAGCGCCGCGTCCAGGTCCTCGATACGCTCGACCAGTTTCATGCCACGACCGCCGCCGCCGCCGGCCGCTTTCACGAGCAGCGGCAGGCCGACGCGCGCTGCGAATTCGCGCACGGCCTGCGGCGAGTGCGCTTGCATGCCGGGCGCCACCGGTACTCCGGCCTGCCCGGCCAGATGGCGCGCCGCGAGCTTGTCGCCGGCGGTGGCGAGCTGATCGGCGGTGGGGCCGATGAAGACGAGGCCGTGCTGTTCGCAAAGGCGGGCGAAAGCTGCGCGCTCGGAGAGGAATCCGTAGCCGGGATGCACGGCGTCGCAGCCGGTACCCAGCGCCGCCTGCACCAGCGCTTCGGGCTTGAGATAGCTGGCGGACGGGTGCGAGCGGCCGATGCACACCGTGCGCGTGGCGAGCCGCGCGGCGAGCGAGTCGCGATCGATTTCGGACGCGGCGAGCACGGTGTCGATGCCGAGCGACTGGCAGGTGCGCGCGATGCGCACCGCGATCTCGCCGCGGTTCGCGATCAGGAGGCGGCGGATGCTCAACTCGGCTCCTGCGGCTCGACCAGCAGCAAGGTTTCGCCGTATTCGACCAGCGTCCCGTCGCGCGCGCGAATCTCCCGCACCACGCCGCGCATGCCGGCGCGCACCGCGTTCATCAGCTTCATGACTTCGATGATGCCGACGACGGTGTCCGGCTCGACGCTCGCGCCCGGCTCGACGAACGGCGGCGCCCCTGGCTTGGGCGCGCGGTAGAACGTCCCCAACAACGGCGCCCTCACCTCGAGAAATGGGGACAGTCCCTCTTTGCTGGGAAATGGGGACAGTCCCTCTTTGCTAGCAAATGGGGACTGTCCCTCTTTGCCAGGAAAGGGGGACTGTCCCCCTTTCTTCAGGTGGATCTTCAGGCCGTCGATCTCGAGCTCCAGCTCGTCGAAGGTCGAGTCCTCGAGCAGCCGCGTGATTTCGGCGATGTCGCGCGCCGTCAGCGTCATCGGCGACCCCCGAAGATCGACATCACGTGCGACAGCGGATCGGCTGCCTTGCGCGCGGCGGGCGCGGCGTCCCGGGCCGACCACACCGTCTCCGGGCGGCTCTGCAGCAGCCGGATCTCGCCACGCGCATCGATCGCCCACTCGATGTCCTGCGCGCAGCCGTAGTGTTTCTCGACCTGGCGCGCGACCCGCCGCAGCCCCTCGAGCTCCGCATCGCTGACGCAAGGCACCCGCCGCCGCTGTTCGTCGACCGCCACCGACTCCACCCCGCCACCCGCCGCGCGGCGATGCTCGATGTGCTTGTCCGATATCTCGCGCACGCTGATCTCGCCCGTGATCTTCCCCAGCACCCAGCGGTCCGGCGTGACTTCGCCGCCGACCACTGCAGACCCCAATCCCCACGCGCCTTCGATCGTGACCACCGACCGGTCGCCGCTCGTCGGACTGCGCGTGAACATGACGCCGGCCGCGCGCGCGTCCACCATCGCCTGCACGACCACGGCCATCGCGACGTCCTGCTCGGCCATGCCGCGGTCGCGGCGATAGCTGATCGACTCCACGGAATACAGGCTCGCCCAGCAGGCGCGCACCCGGTCGAGCATGCGAGCGGCATCCGCCACCCAAAGATAGGTGTCCTGCAGGCCGGCAAAGCTGGCGTCGCTCGCATCCTCGGTGGTCGCGGACGAACGCACGGCGACGTCCCGCACGCCGGCGCGTTCGCATAATTGCCCATGCGCCCGCCCGAGCTCGTCGACCAGCATCGCCGGCAGCTCGCACGCCATGACGCGCGCGCGCAGCTCGTCCGCGCAGGCACGAATGGCCTGCAGGTCCCCGGCCGCGAGCGCTTCCACACGCGCCCGCACCGGCGCCGCGCGCTCCAGCGCTTCGACGAACTGCTCGAACGCCCGCGTGCGGATCACGAAGCCCGGCGGCACGGCGATGCCGGCGCGCGTCAGCTCGCCGAGGCTGCCGCCCTTGCCGCCCACTTCGGCGCGATCGCCCAGGCCGATCTGCTCGAACCAGCCGATGACCTCGTCCGACCTCACGTCAAATATAGAGTTGCTTGTTGATCGGGATACCGTGTTCGCGGCAATACGTCTCGTAGTGGTTCATGAACCACCAGACGTCCAGCGTCTCGATGAACTTGCCGTGCTCGTCGTAGAACTCGATCGGCCCCTGCAGCCAGCCGAACAGTTTGACGCCCTCCGGATGATCCGTGACCAGCGTGTGCACCAGCCCCGGCGTCTCGTAGATGAAGTCGCCCGGATGCGCGACCCAGTCGTACTCCAGGTAACGCGCGCTGCCCTCCAGGCACACCATCACCACCGTGCCGCGATGCTTGTGCGTGCCGACGACGCCCGACTTCTTCATCCACAGGATGTTGCCGAAGACGTTGTGGCGCGGATCGAAGGCCAGGTGGCGGATCGCCGCGTTCTCACCGAACGACACCCACGGGCTCTCCTCCATCGAGGGACCCACAAACGTGCCCGGCAGGCCGTGCCGCTGGATGACGTCGCGATAATTCTCCGGCACGTCGACGATCTTGTAGGCCGTCGACGGTGGCGCGGTGATGCCCGGAATGTGCACTGCCGACATGACTCACCCCCGAATGTCCGTGACCGAAATCTTTCCCCACTTTTTACACCGGCACCGTTATCCCCAGTGACTACTGGAGGATCATCACGATGCCGCGCCCGCCATCCACGCGGATGCGCTGCCCGTCCTTGATGCGCGACGTCGCGCTGCCGGTACCGACCACGGCCGGCAGGCCGTACTCGCGCGCGACGATGGCCGCATGGCTCATCGAGCCGCCGATGTCCGACACGGCGCCGGCGATCTTCTGGAACACCGGCGCCCAGGTGGGATTGGTCACCTGGCAGACCAGGATGTCGCCGGGCTGCAGCCGCGAGATCTCCTCGACGCTGCGTACCACGCGCGCCGTGCCCTCGACGACGCCGCTCGATGCCGCGAAGCCGCGGATCTCGTGGCCATCGGCCGTCTTGTCCGCCGCCAGCCATGCATCGAGACTCTCGCGCGTGATGCCCCACAGCATCACGATCGCCGGGTCGTCGATGATGTCGGGCACCGGTCCGAGCGCCGGCGGCGTGTCTTGCGCCGCCCAGGCCTTGATCGCCGTGCGTCGCTCGGCCACCTTCGCCGGCCACACCCGCGGGCCGCGCGGCGCCGAGCCCGTGGACCAGGAAGTCATCAGGTCGACGATGGCCGCCTCGAGCTCGAAGTGCGTGAGCTGGAACACGTCTTCGGCGTCGGCGAAGAAGCCGTGCTGCGCGAGCAGCGCGCCGAACTCGCGGATCTTGTTGAAGAACAGGTTCGTGTACCAGTGCTCGCAGTAGAACTTGTGGCCCTCGACATACGGGAACACGCGGTGCGCCAGCGTGATCATCTGGTCGTAGGCGCCGCGCTCCTCGTCGCTGCCCAGCAGCTCACGGTAGTCCTCGATGAGCTGGCGCCGTTCGGCCTGCAATTTCTCGACCGGTCGCTCCAGCGACTCACCCGCCTGGATGCGACGAATGTAGCCCGGGATGCCGGCGAACGGCATGGAGAGATCGTCGTTCCACGAACGATGATAGTGGTAGAAGCCGTCGCCCACGTTGATGTTGAACCAGGGATCGCGCGACTTCGCCAGCTCCGCGAGCCACTCGCGCCCCGGGGTGCCGGCCTTCTCCAGTGAGCCGATGACGTCCTGCGCGCGGGCGCCTTCCTGGAATTGCGCGTGCACGCCGAGCTCCACCGCGCGACGCGCCAGCCGGCGCACTTCCTCGTCCGGCCGGAAGATCTCCGCGTCGATGCCCGCGACCATGCGCGCCACGGTCTGGTCGCTGATCTCCGGAAAAGCCTTCTTGCAGAACGCGAAGAACGTGAGGTAGGCGCCGTAGCCGAGCAGCAGGAACTCGAAGTGGTGGTGCCACATCCGGAAGTAGCCTTCGAGCGTCTTCTGGTAGATCACGAGCAGGTCGTGGTTCGAGGCGATGCCGCGGCCCGCGCGCACGTGCTCGAGCGGCTCGAATTCCGGCAGCGAGACTTTCGGCAGCGCCTGCGCATCGCGGATCAGCGCCAGCATCTTCTCGCGCCATTTCGCGTACAGCTCCTCCCAGTGCTCGTAGTAGTAGAACGCGCGTTTCTGGAACTCCTGCGTGCGGCGCACGATTTCCGCCGGGTCGGTCACGCCGTTGCCGCCGATGTACACGCGGCCGTTGATGATGCGGTAGTCGATGCCGAGCGTGGTCGGCAGGCAGTGCACGCGTGTATTGGCGGCGCCGAGCGCGCAATACGCAGCTTCCGCAGTCACCATGTCGAAGGCGGACATGGGCTCGGGGAAGTGCATGGAGTTGTAGAACCAGAAGCGCGCGTCGTCCTCGGGCGTGAACTGCATGTAGTACGGGTACGCGGCCTGCGCGGCCTCGGTGCCGGGGAGCACCCTGAGCGAACTGGGAGTCGGGAAGCCCGTCATACGCTTCTCCGGTGCCGGGGAAATGAGAAAAGGCTATCCGGCCCGCCCCAGCATGACCCGGACGACAGCGAAAGCCAATCGTCCAGGAGTGAACAAAGCGGTGCGCCTCCTACCTCGCCAAGCTCACCACCAGCGCAACGGCCAGTATCAACGCCGCCGCCCGCCAGAAGGCCGCCGCGTTGCGCTCCAGCAGTGGCGGCCGCGCGCGGCTCAGCCACGCCGCGCTGGGATGCCGCAGGTCGTAGATGAATTCCGACAGCTCGGCGTAGCGGCGCTGCGGATCCGGATGCACCGCCTTGCGCAGCACCTCGTCGATCCACGCCGGGATCTCGCGATCGTCGGCGAGCACGCTCTGATAACTCAGCCGCCGCTGCGCCGCCCGCGTCCGCGCGCGCGACACATCGGCGCCGTACGGCAACCGGCCCGACAGCATCTGGTACGCGATGACGCCGAGCGAGAACAGGTCCGCGCGCTCGTCGGCGCCTTCGCCGAGGAAATACTCCGGCGCCATGTACTGCAAGGTCCCCAGCAGCTCTGCGTGGGCGAGCGGCAACGCGTTCTCCGCGAGACCCGCGACGCGCGTCGACCCGAAGTCGATGATCTTCGCCGTGCCGGTGCGGTCGATCATGAC
>DASTHJ010000312.1:0-2496 GCA_035718265.1 Steroidobacteraceae bacterium
CACGGAAGTTTTCGGTGTTGGTGCGGATCATGTGAGTCTCCTTCTCCTGGTTCATGGCGCCTCGCCCTTTGCGATTCGCCCTACGTGTTGGTGTTATATATAACTACAACACCAGATCAGATGCAAGCCCTGACCCGAAAATTCTTTTCGCCGCGTTGCAGTCCCTGTGGCGCCGGCAATCGCTCACGGAGTGCATATGGGACCTAAGTTGCTGTTTGTACTTGGAATTGTCCTGGCCCACGGTGCGCTGGGCGCGGTCTGGGTCCAGCAGGAAGTGGCCGAAATCCACGCTCCCGTACCCACCTGCGTCAACTCGCCCGGCCCCCTTCCCTGGTTCCAGCCGCCGCTCGAGGTGCTGGCGATGCAAATCGAGCCCGCGAATTCCGGGGATGCGATGCTGCCGTGAACGCGATATCCATCGGCATCGATGAAACCGCGGAAACGCCCGCGCGCTTCGCGCCATCGAGGCTCACGCGTAGAGTCGGCATCGTGAGCGACGACGAAGACGCGCACCTGATGCTCGCCTACGCCGCTGGCGAGATGCGTGCCTTCGAGAGCCTGTATGCGCGGCATCGCGCGGCGCTGTATCGCTACCTGATGCGCCAGGCGCGCGACACCGAGACGGCCAACGACCTGTTCCAGGAAGTGTGGAGCCGCGTGATCGCCAACCGCCTGCGCTACGAGCCGCGTGCGAAATTCCGCACGTTCCTGTTCACGCTTGCGCACAACTGCTTCATCGATCACTGTCGCCGCGTGAAGGCACGTCCCACGGGGCCCGGTATCGACGACGCGGACGCGGCCGACCTGCTGGCCACCGACGACGGCGCGCTGCCCGAGGCCGCGCTGCAGCGCGACGAGTGCACGCGCCGCTACCGCGCGGCGCTCGCCACGCTGCCGCAGGAGCAGCGCGACGTCTATCTACTGCACGAGGAGTCCGGCCTGTCGCTCGAGGAGATCGCGCGCGTCACCGGCGTCGGCGCCGAGACCGCCAAGAGCCGGCTGCGCTACGCGGTCGGCAAGCTCAAGGCCGCGCTGGCCGCGGCGGAAGACCTGGCATGACGGGCCCCGACGACGAATTCGACGACTTCCTCTCGCGGCGCAAGCCGCTGTTCCGACGCGGCTCGGAGGAGCCGTTCGGGCCGCCCGAGGAAATCGACCGCATCGTGCTGCGGCAGGCGCGCGAGGCCATCGAATCCGATCGGCCGCAGCGCGTGTTCCGTGGCATGCACTGGGGCGCGCCGCTGGCCATCGCCGCCACGCTGCTCGTCACGTTCGCGGTCGTCATGCACGCAACTCTGCCGAAGAACGGGGCCACGAGCGCAGTCACGCTGCAGCAGGCGTCGCAGGCAGTCGAGCCAGCTGCGGCGTCGGCGCCCGCCGAGGCGGACGCCGGCAAACCCGAGTGGCGGCGCGACGCGCAGAGCTGGCTCAAGCACATCGAGCAGCTGCGCAGCGCAGGGCGCAGCGCCGAGGCCGACGCGGAGATGGCCGAGTACCAGCGCGCGCATCGCGCGCTCGCCACGGCTCCAGACCGCTGAACGCACCGACGTCTCCTGATAGAATCCGGCCCCCGTTTTTCGGGCCCCCTCGACTATCGGAGCTTCGATGAAAACAGCAGTCAACGTGGCCATCACGGGCGCCGCCGGACAGATCGGCTATGCGCTCGCCTTCCGCGTCGCATCCGGGCAGATGCTCGGCGCCGACACGCCGGTGAACCTGCACCTGCTGGAAGTCACGCCGGCGCTGCCGCAGCTGGCGGGCGTGGTGATGGAACTGAACGACTGCGCCTTCCCCACCCTGAACCGGATCGTCGCGACCGACGATGCGAAGGTGGCCTTCCGCGATTGCCACGCGGCGCTGCTGGTCGGCGCGCGGCCGCGCGGCCCGGGAATGGAACGCAAGGACCTGCTGATGGCCAACGCGCAGATCTTCTCGGCGCAGGGCAAGGCCATGAACGAGGTAGCGGACCGCAATGTCCGCGTGCTGGTGGTCGGCAACCCGGCCAACACCAACGCGATGATCGCGCGCGCCAACGCGAAAGATCTCAATCCGCGCAACTTCACCGCGATGACGCGCCTGGATCACAACCGCGCCGTCTCGCAGCTCTCCGAGAAGACCGGCGCGCACGTCACCAAGATCCGCAAGATGTTGATCTGGGGCAATCACTCCTCGACGCAGTACCCGGACCTGAACTTCTGCACCGTGGACGGCAAGGCGGCGCATTCGCTGGTCGACCGCAAGTGGTACGAGGAGACGTTCATTCCCACCGTGCAGCAGCGCGGCGCGGCCATCATCAAGGCGCGCGGCGCCTCGTCGGCGGCCTCGGCAGCTTCCGCGGCCATCGATCACATGCGTGACTGGCACCTCGGCACGGCCGCGGACAACTTCATCAGCATGGCCGTGCCGGCCGACGGCAGCTATGGCATCAAGGAAGGCGTGGTCTATTCCTATCCGGTGACCTGCGCCAATGGCGACTACCAGATCGTGCAGGGCCTG
>DASTHJ010000313.1:0-2218 GCA_035718265.1 Steroidobacteraceae bacterium
TCACACCGAGCCGCATCGCGCGCGAAGAACGCCAGCTGTCGTTCTTGTACAAGACCGTCCCGCCAGCCGCCGCCTAGCTGGCTGATTCCTTCTGTCGCCGCCCACTCTGCCGGGACTTGCCTCACAACCATTCGCGCGAATGGCCGACATTCCGGATCGCTCCCGTCGGCCGACCATCGCCCGGAATGCCCGCCACCCGTGACTCCAAGCCGAACGACGACTTCATCAAGGGCCTGAACGAGCCGCTGCCCTTCCAGCGGCGCGAGTGGCTCGTGCAGCGCATCGGCTGGGTGGCGATGGCGCTCGTGATCGTCGCCGGCGCTCTCGGCTTGTTCGGTGACGGGCCGCTGGCGCGGCGCGAGGCCGCGAACGCCGCGCTGCGCATCGAGTACGACGCGCTACTGCATCGCAATGCCCAGACTACCTGGCTGCTGATGCCGCTCGCGGCGCCGCACGACGGCCGCTTTCGTCTGATGCTGGATGCGGACTGGGCGCGGCATTTCCGCATCGACGACATCGAGCCGCGGCCGCAGGCCACGGAAGTATCCGTCGGGCGCTGGGTGTACGAGTTCCGCGCGCAGGGCGGGCGGGCGACGCCGATCCTGTTCCACGTCGAGCCGCGCCAGCTCGGGCGGTTCGAGGGCAGCGTGCAGCTCGAGGGCACGGCGCCGCTGGCGATCACGCAATTCGTCTATCCCTGAAGGAGACTCCCATGGAAGCCATCATCAAGGCGGTCGCCGTGTACGTGGGACTGCTGATCCTGTTCCGTCTGTCCGGCAAGCGCACGCTGGCGGAGGTGTCGCCGTTCGACCTGGTACTGCTGCTGATCATCTCCGAGGCCGTGCAGCAGGCGCTGGTCGACTCGGACAATTCGATGACGCACGGCTTCCTGCTGGTCACGACGCTGGTGGCGCTGAACGTGCTGATGTCGGAGATCAAGCTGCGCTTCAAGGCCGCGGAGCGCGTGCTCGACGGCACGCCGTTGCTGATCGTCGCCAACGGCCGGCCGATCCCGGAGCACATGCGCAAGGAACGCGTCGACGTCGCGGACGTGCTCGACACGGCGCGCGAGACGCAGGGGCTGGAGAGCCTGGAGCAGATCCGTTTCGCGGTGCTGGAGCGCAACGGCAAGATCTCGATCATCCCGACGGAGGAGGCGCGGTAGTTTGGCGCGGCCCGGCCGCGTGGCTCAGCCGCGTGGCTCAGCCGCGCACCAGGCGGCCGCCGTCGTTGAACCACAGCGTGCCTTTTTCGGAGGAGAGGTGCACGCCGGCGACCCAGTCGTCGATGGGATTGGCCGGGTAGTTGGAGGCCTTGCCTTTCAGCACCTGCTCGCCGAATGGCGTGAGCGCGGCCTCGGTGTCGCGCATCCGGGTCTCGTCGCCGCTGAGGGCGATCAGTGGCTGGTTCGCGCGGGCGAGTCGCCGCAGCCGACCGAACAGGTACAGGTCACCGACGAGATCGCCCAGCACGAAGGTCTCCGCCATCGTGTAGCCGACGATCAGCGCCGCGGCCGGTCCGCGCTTCGGCACGCGGGCCAGCAACTGGTGGTCCCAGTAGCTGAGTCCATTGCGACGCTCCGGAAAGCGCCGCGTCATCAACTGCATCGCGAGACGCAGCCAGCGATTGGCGTCCGGGTGCGCGCGTGCGAACTCGGTGAGCGCCGTGGGATCGGGCGAGGAGAGCGCGGCCCAGGCATTGAGGTACTGCTGCGCGAGGTCGACGGACATGGGCACGGGCTGCGGCGCCGCTTGCATCTGCGCCTCGTCGAGCTCCCCGAGGCCGATGATGCGCCGCTCGCCGATCGTCTCGAACTGCACCAGCGAGATGCGCTCCGGGTCGCCGCCGACGTGCTTGACGAGCTGCACGACGAAGGCGATGAACAGCTGCTCGCTGACGCCGGTCGCGGCCCAGATGTGGATGCGCTCGGCATCGGCGAGCCGCTTCGCGTTGTCGACCAGGTTGAAGCGCGACTGCACGTGCTCGCCGGCGGACCGCGGCAGGATGCCGTTCCAGTATTCGGTGCGCAGGCGGCTCCAGCTCGCCAGGTCCGAGATGCGCGCCAGCGGCCCGCAGGAGAGCACGTCCTGGTCGATCAAGAGCCGGTCGCGCGCGAAATAGACGCGCGTAAAGATGCCGCCGGCCGAGTCGCCAAGCACGATGTGCAGCCCGGGGGGCAGCAGCTTGATCATGGCGCCTAGCCTAGCGGCTTCGGCGC
>DASTHJ010000314.1:0-2671 GCA_035718265.1 Steroidobacteraceae bacterium
CGCCCCCACAGCATCACCGTGGGCACGTCGCGGCCACCCCGCTCCTTCTGCGTCTCGTGCAGCACGTGCAGGACCACGCGCTCCTCGCGCGTCAGGCCGTCGCGCACGTCGGGGATGCCGGGATATGGAATCACGCGGCGGTCTTGCGCGGCCGGTTGTGCTCGTCGACCAGCACGATCACCGGTCGATGCGTGGCGATCTCGGCATCCGAGTAACCCGAGTATGCGCAGATGATCAGCAGGTCGCCGACGGTGCCGAGGCGCGCGGCGGCGCCGTTCAGCGAGATCGTGCCGGAGCCGCGCGGTGCGCGGATCGCATAAGTCGACAATCTCGCCCCATTGGCGATGTTGTAGATCTCGACGTACTGGTTCGGCAGGATGCCCGACGCGTCGAGCAGCGCTTCGTCGATGCCGCAGGAGCCCTCGTAATCGAGGATGGCCTCGGTGAGTTTCACGCGGTGAAGCTTGGCCTGCAGCATCGTCCTGATCACGGGACCTCCGGAAGAAAGCGGAGCGGCATCTTACCGCCCTGCTCCGGCGAGGTCAGGCCCGGCCCGTCAGGTCTTGCCGGGAGGGCCGGGCTTCGGCTTGCGCGCGTCGCTGCGCTTCTCGTCCTTGTCCTGGTCCTCGTCCTTTTTCTTCTCCGCGGCCTCCTGGTTGGGATCGAGGTCGGTCAGGTTCTGCTTGACGTCGCGCAGCGTGATCGAGCCTTCCAGCGAGCGCGCGAACGCGCTGACGAAGGCATTGCGCATCACGCTCGCGATGGTCGCGAGCAGGCTGGTCTGCGGATTCTCGATGGTGCCGGTGAACGGGATGCGCGCCGCCACCTGCTCGGCCTCGTCGTTCTCGAGCACGTTGGCGGCGAAATCGAGGAAACCTTCCCAGAGGCGTCGCAGCGCGCTCTGCTCCGCCTCGTTGGAGCGGTACAGGTCGACGTTCTCCAGGATGGGCTTGGCGTAGCCCTTGAACTTGCCGTCGGCGGCCGCGAGCTCGAGGTACAGCTCGAAGTCGCCGGCCTCCGCATCCGCCTTGATGTACTCGCGCAGCCAGGGATTGACCTGCGGCAGCTTCACTTTCTTCACTTCCAGGTTGATGTCGAACGTGGGCTCGCGCGCGAACGCATTCACGCTGCCCGCCACCTTCGCGGGCGCGCCGTCCAGCACGTCGGCATCGACGCGGAAATCGGCGAAGGTCTCCTTGCCGGATTCGACCACGTTGGTGAGATTCGACACGCGGCCGTGCACGTTGCGCGCCGTGATGGCGTCACGCGTCTGGATGCCGGGCGCCAGGAATTTCACGGTGCCGCGCGACACCTGGATGGTGTTGAAGCGGAACGGGAACAGCTTCTCGAGTTGCGCGTGCCAGTCCTCTCCCTCGCCCAGCTGGGATTTCTGCTCGTTCTCCGCCTGCACCAGGTTGAGCTCCGGCTGGTCGAAGCTGGCGGTCGCGACGATCGAGCCGCGCAGCAGGCTCGGCCACTCGATCGACAGGTCGGTGCGCCGGCTGCGGAAGAACGGCACGGACCGCTCGGCGCCCTTCTTCACGATGACGATGTCGTCGATGCTGTACGCGCCACGCCAGAGATGGATGTCGATGTCGCCGACGTGGCCCTGGTACGCCTCGAGCGAACCGAGCCGGCGGTTCGCATAGTTCTCGACGATGGACGGCAATGCGAGACGCGCGGCCACGAGCAGCACCGCCACGACGACGAGACCGATGATCCACTTGCGATTGCGCGTCATGTAAAAGAGAGGCCGCACTGTTGGCGGCCTCCCGCGTGGATCCGGGTACGCGCCGTGAAGCGCCTGTTCGCATCCACGGGCGCCAGTGTCGCCGGCGCGTACGGCGTGACCCAAGTCGCGATCTGCCGTAGATTCCGTCAGCTGATGCCCACGAAATCAGATGCCTCCCACACGCCCCGCGACCTGATCACGCGTCTCGGCCTGGAACCCCATCCCGAGGGCGGCTGGTACCGTGAGATCCACCGCTCCTCGATGATGCTGACGACGCCGCGCGGCCCGCGGGCCGCGCTGACCTCCATCTACTTCCTGCTCGAACAACAGCAGTACAGCCGCTGGCACGTGGTGACTTCCGACGAGGTCTGGCATCACGGCGACGGCGCGCCGCTCGAGCTGCTGACCTACCGGCCCGAGACCCGCGAGCTGACGCACCGCCTGCTCGGACCCGTGCGCGAAGTGCAGGAGCCGATCGGCATCGCGCGTGCGGGTGAATGGCAGGCGGCGCGGAGTCTTGGAAGCTGGTCGCTGGTCGGCTGCGACGTGGCGCCGGGCTTCGACTTCGAGGATTTCCAGTTCGTGGCGGGCATCGCCGGACACGAATCCCATTTCACCGGTAAACTCGCGGCATTCTCGGACTTCCTCTGATGCGCGGACCTGCATTCCTGCTGGCCGGCGGCCTGCTGCTGGCCGGATTCTCCGCGGCGGCGCCGCGCGCCGACGTCGACTGGCCGGCCTATGGCGGCGACCACACCAAGACGCGGCATTCCTCGCTGGCGCAGATCAATCGCAAGAACGTCGGCCGGCTGGCGCTCGCCTGGAAGTACGACACGCACGAAAAGGGCGACACGCAGACGCAGCCCATCGTCGTGGCCGGCGTGATGTACGCCTACACGCCCACGCACAAGGCCATCGCGCTCGATGCGGCCAGCGGAA
>DASTHJ010000315.1:0-2138 GCA_035718265.1 Steroidobacteraceae bacterium
GCTATCCCGAAAGTGGCAGGTCGCGCCGCGGCCGGCACTCCATGCAGGCGCCCACCCATTCGCGCAACGAGCCGTCCTCGTTGCAGATCGGTGTCGCGCGGATCAGGCATTCCCGGTATTGCCTGCTGGCCGCGTGCCAGAGACGCGCGCTGCATTCGTAGCGACGAGCCTCGAAGCAGGCCGCCGCCCACGAGGACTGCACGGCGTCGCGATCGTCCGGGTGGATGGCGTCGAACCAGCCGTGACCCTTGTGCGCATCCCACGACTGGCCGGTGTAGTTCTCCCAGGCCGGTTGCAGTGCTTCGAATGCGCCATCGGGCCGGGCTTCCCACGGCACGTCGGTCAGCAACTGGGTCAGCGTGCGGGCGCGTTCCTCGCGGCGGCGCAGGTCTTCCTCGTAGAACTTCCGCTCGATCAGGTCGGCGGCGAATCTCGCCAGGATGTCGACGAGGCGCAGGTCGCGCTCGGAGGGTTCGTGCGGCCGCTTCCAGCCGGTGGAGATCACGCCGACGAGCTGGCCGCTGCGCGAGATCAGGGGCGTCGACTGCACGGCGCGGATGCCGCGCTCGAGATAGGCCGCCAGCTCCGCGGTGCCGCGCATGAATTCCGCCCGCGTGACATCCGGCACCACCACGCGCTTCAACGACCGGCACGCGAGACTGCAGGGGCCGGACGCATCCGCGCGCAGCCAGGTCCAGGGCTGCGCCTCGGCCGCGGTGAGTCCGCGCCAGGTGAGCAGGCGCAATTCGCCCAGCGGCGCGCGGCCACGATGCAGCTCCTGCATGCTGACGAGCTCCGAGCTCATGATCAGCTGCGCGGCGTCGACGAGCTTTTCGTACGAACCGGCGAGGTCCACTTCGTGCGCGATGTCCACGCTGAGCGCGTGCAGCGAGCGCAGCGCGGCGAGCTCCACGGCCATGCCGGCGTCGATGCGCTGCCGCCGGATCGCGAAGCCGAGCTGCCGCGCGATGGCCAGCGCCACGGCCAGGTCTTCCTGGCTGAACGCGGTCGGCGCACGGAAGTACGCCATGAACTTGCCGATGAGCCTGCCGTCGGTGACCAGCGGGATGAATGCCGCGGCGTGGATGTCTTCCCCGAGGATGGTCGCCTTGATGGACGCCTCGAGGTCCGCGAGCGCGATGTCGGCGATCGAGATCGGCACGGCATCTGCGTCGTTGCGGGTCCACGGCGAGTGACCCGTGACCGCGGCGCGGTAGTGGTCGGAAAGGCCGTGCCAGGCGACGAACTGCATGACGCCGGCTTCGTCGAACAGCAGGATCGAGGAACGGTCGCAGTCGAGCGCCGCTTCGATGGCGTCGAGCGCCGCCGAGTAGATAGCCTGCGGCGAGCCCGCGCGGTGCAGTCGTTCGCTGAGCCGGTACAGCGCATCGCGCTGCCGGTTCGCGGTGGCGAGCTCGCTGAGCGGTGCGCCGGGCTCTTCGGCGAGCGAAGGCGCGGCTTGCGGACCCAGCATCCGGGGCGTTGCGCTCATGTTGACTCTCTGCGCCGCCACGAAGGGCTGGGCAGCCGATTCTGGAAGTTCTGCCGCCGAGCATGTCACTTGACCACCCACACGTCTGTCGGACACGTCCGACGGATTTCCACGCCCGTGGCGACCCGAATGAATACACTGCCGCCATGCGACGCATTCTCATCACCGGCTCGGCCGACGGACTGGGGCGGGCAGCCGCCCTCACGTTGATCGGCGAGGGCCACCAGGTCGTGCTGCACGCGCGCTCGCGCGAGCGGGCCGCGGTCTTCGAGGGGTTGACCGGCGCCGCCGGCGTGGTCATCGGCGACCTGTCCAGCGCCGCCCAGACGCGCGCGCTCGCCGAGCAGGTCAACCGCATCGGGCGCATGGATGCCGTGATCCACAACGCCGGCATCTTTCGCGAACCGAAGCGCGGCGCGACGCCGGAAGGACACGCGAAGATCCTCGCGGTGAACGTGCTCGCGCCGTACATGCTCACGGCGCTGATCGAGCGTCCGGGACGGCTGGTCTATCTCAGCAGCGGCATGCATCGCGGCGGCGACGGCACGCTGTACGACATGGACTGGAACGAACGGCGCTGGGAAGTGATGCGCGCCTACTCGGAGAGCAAGCTGTACGTGACGGCGCTGGCGCTGGCGGTCGCGCG
>DASTHJ010000316.1:0-5962 GCA_035718265.1 Steroidobacteraceae bacterium
GCCCAGGACTTGAACACACCGTCGAGTTCCAGGCGCAGGTCGTAGTGCAGGTGGCTCGCGGCATGCTTCTGCACCACGAACCGCCGGTGCTCCGCGCGCAGCACCTTGCGTGCGCCGCTGGGCTCGCGCGTCTTGCTGAAATCGCGCTTGGCCCGGTAGGTTTTGAGCGCTTTCTGCATGGAGCATTCTGCCGCGCATCCGGCTCGGACGGCCTGTAAGCGGCCGATACCGCTCGCGTCGCCATCGTCCTACAGCGCAGCGCCGGTACTCCCGGTAGCTGCCACGCCGGCGATGGAATATTTCTGACACATGCCACCTAGCAATCCGCGTTCCATTGCCTCGCTGACCATTTCCTTCGGGCTGGTCGCGATCCCGGTCAAGCTGTATTCGGCCACCATCTCGAGCGAGCGCATCTCGTTCAACCTGCTGCGGCAGAAGGACGGCTCGCGCGTCAAGCAGCAGTACGTCGCCGTCAACGACGGCGCGCTGGTCGAGCGTTCCGAGATGACCAAGGGCTACGAGTTCGCCAAGGGCCAGTACGTGATGTTCTCGCCCGAGGAGCTGAAGGCGCTCGAGGACACGACCACGCATACCATCGACATCACGCAGTTCGTGCCGCTCGAGTCCGTCGACCCGGTGTACTTCGATGGCACTTACTACCTGGCGCCGGACAAGGGCGGCGCGAAGCCGTATTCGCTGCTGGCCACCGCGCTCCGCAAGGCGAAGCAATGCGCGGTCGGCCGCTGGATCTCTCGCGGCAAGGAGCACATCGTGGTGCTGCGCCCGATGGAGGACGGCCTCGCGATGCACCAGCTGCACTTCAAAGCGGAGGTGCGCTCCATCAAGGACCTGGGCGTCGAACCGGCGCCGGTCTCCGACGCGGAGCTCAAGCTCGCGAACCAGCTGATCGATCAGCTCGCCGCGAAGCGCTTCGACCCGAACGAATACGTTGACGAACACCGCGCCCGGGTGGAGGCTGCGATCCAGCGCAAGATCGAAGGCAAGGAAGTGTCCTTTGCGGAACCGCCGAGCGTCGAAGGTGCGAGCAACGTGGTCGACCTCATGGAAGTGCTCAAGGCGAGCCTGAATGCCCGCGGCACCAAGGAAGCCAGGGAGCGCAAGGGGCCGAAGCGCGCGCCCGCGCAGGGAGAGGCCGCCGCGCCCCGCAGATCATCGCGTCGGTGAGATGCAGGCCTATTCGCTGGCAGACCTGAAGCGACTGTTCGGTCTTCCTCCCGCGCTGATCCGCACGCTGAGCGAAGCCGGGTTCATCACGGCGCCGGCCTCGCGCGGCAAGAGCCGCTATTCGTTCCAGGACCTGCTGGTGCTGCGCGTCGCGGGCGCGCTCAAGGCGGCGAAGATTTCCACACCGAAGATCGCCGCGGCGCTCGGGCAGATCCGCGCTACGCTGCCGAACGCGCGCATTGCGCTGGCGGCGTCCGGCCGGGATCTCGCGGTACGCGAAGGTCCGCATGAACGCGAGGCCTCGGGCCAGTACGCGCTGCCGCTGATGCCGAGGCCGCTCGCGACCGCGGTGGCCGAGCTCAAGCGGCCGCGCGACATCCCGGCCGCGGCGCTGGCGCACGAGCATTTCCAGCGCGGTCACGTGCTCGAGGAGACCGACGTGGTCGCGGCGCGCGCGGCCTATCTGGCGGCCCTGAGCCTGCACGAAGACCATCTCGAGGCGCGTATCAACCTGGGGCGACTGCTGCACCTGGACGGCCAGCTCGAGGCGGCGGAGAAGCTCTATCGACAGGCGAAGACCTCGAGCGCGCTGCTGTCGTTCAACCTCGCCATCCTGCTCGAAGACCTGCACCGCGAAGAGGAGGCAGTCGCAGCGTACCGCGAGGCGCTGGCGCAGGATCCGCTGCTGCACGATGCGCATTTCAACCTGGCGCGCCTGCACGAGAAAGCGCAGCGGCCGCGCGAGGCGTTGCGGCACCTGCTGGCGTATCGGCGGCACGTGGAACGGTACGGAGAGTGACTAAGTCCGACGGGTAATATAGATTCCCGGACCGAAACGATAACAACAAGGGCCCCAAAGGTCCGGAGAGGGAGCAAATGAAGAAGATCGCCATTTTCACGGCGTTGATCGCCGTGACGTTCGTGTCCGGCTGTGCCCACATGATCAACATCACGCCGCCGCTGAACACGTTGACCGACGACACCATCACCAAGAGCAGCAAGACGGTCGGTTACTACATTTCGCCCTAGCAGCGTGCGCTCAAGGTGACGACGCCGGGCGGCGGCGGAGACAAGGTGTCCTATTTTCCGTATCTGGAGTCGGAGCCGGCGCTCAAGCAGGTGCTTGGAAACCTGTACGCCTCGGCGGTGTCACTGTCGTCGCCGAATGACCCGGCAGAACTCCAAAGCAAGAACGTGGCCTACGTCTTCATTCCGACGATCACGACGACCTCGAAGTCCTCCAGTGCCTTCACCTGGCCGCCGACACATTTCACCATCACGCTCGATTGCAACGCGGCCGATGCCAGTGGCAGTGCACTCTGGAACGGCAAGGTGACCGGCACGGGCGAAGCGGTGTTCGACGATTTCAAGCATGACTTTTCGCTCTCGGCGCGCCGGGCGAGCAAGGATGCATTCAACCAGCTGCAGAAGGCGATTGCGGCTGCGCCCGAATTGAAATGAGCCCGTTGCGCGCGCTTCGCTGCCTGCTGTTCGCCTGCTGCGCGCTCGGCTTCGTGCCGGGCGCGCATGCCGGCGACAAGTACCGCGTCCAGGTCGTTCCTTACGTCGAGCCGCAGCCACCCGGACCGGACGAGACGCTGATCTACGTGGTACGCGAAAAATCCGGCTTTGGCGCCGCGCAGAAGCTCGCCATCATCGACAACGACACGGTAGTCGGCGTTCTGATGCCCGGTACCTTCACGTACTTCAAGGTGCCCAGTGGTCAACACGAGATCGTCGGCTACTTCTCGCCGAGCCCGATGGTCCACTACCGCGTGTTGCCGTCGCCTGGAAAGACGGTCTACCTGCACGTCAAGGTCGGATACACCACCGGCCTGTTCATGACGCCGATCGAAGCGCAGGAAGCGATGATGCTGATGTCCGGGTACAAGTTCACCGACATCGGGATCAAGAACCAGAAGGCCAAGATGAACTACAAGGATTACTACGACCGGCTGTTTCAATGAGCTCTCGGGCTGCTTGCTGCAAATATCCTGGCGGCATTCTGCAGCGAGCGGCGGGAATTCATTGGCCAACGGTCAGGCGCACATCTCGTCGCTCCGGCGCTGGCGAGATTCGCAACGTCGCAGATCGGCGTTTCGTCGCACACGCAACCTGAATTCTCTTCCGCGCGCGAAGGCAGCTCGGCTATGTTCAACGCATCAGGGAGCGATGTGCGTTGTCAGCGATACCCAAACACGTGCGCGCGCAGTTGCAGCTCGTACCGGCCCGGCACGAGCCGCTGGCGCATCCCGATCTCTGGCCGCCGCAGATCATCGGCGAGACTTCCGGGCGCATTCATTTCCTTGACGCGCTGGAGGTCGAGTATCTCGCCTCCGCCGGCAACTACGTGGTCGCGCACGTCGGCACGAACGAATACCTGGCGCGCGCGACGCTCAAGTCGATGTCGATGCGTCTCGCGCCGCTGGGCTTCGTGCAGATCGAGCGTTCGCTGCTGGTGAACCTGCGGCGCGTGGCCTACGTCGAGCGCCGCGATCGCGGGCAGTTCTGCTTCGTGATGCGCGGCGGCGCGCGCCTGGTCTCGAGCCGCGAACGCAGCCCGGAGCTGCGCGCCTTCTTCCTGCGCGCAACGACTGCCTGAAACAATCGGTGTTCCCGCAACAGCGGGTTTGCGGCCTGCAGCACGGCGAGTGCCAATGGCTGCAAAGCCCGGATCGTCCCGCGACGAGCCGCTTCGTCCCGCCGCCTGCCGGGTTGGTCACATAACCCGTTGAGCTGAATTGCGGCGGCCTATCTTCCCTCGCATCGGGCGGGCGCGCGTCTGCGCGGAAAACGCAACAGCGCCGGCCAAACAACCTTGGGGAGCTCACATGAAACGCAATCGGATCGCTTGCATCGTGTCTTCTCTGGCGGGTGCGCAGGCGCTGGCGCAGTCCGCGCCGTCCACGGATCCACAGGACAACCCGATGGACGAAGTCATCGTCACGGGCTCGCGCATCGCGAGCCCGAATGCCACCAGCACCAGCCCCGTGCAGGTCGTGACGCGCGAGGACATGCAGGTCTCGGGCAAGAACGACATCACGGACGTCATCGCGCTGCTGCCGCAGAACTTCACCAACGACCTCGGCCAGGATCTCGGCAACCGCACCTCCGGACTGACTACCGCGGGCGGCGTGGCCACCGCCGACCTGCGCGGCCTGGGCCCGAACCGCACGCTGGTGCTGGTGGACGGCCGGCGTCTCGGCATCGGCTCGCCGTACACCTTCATCCAGCAGCCGGCCCCGGACCTGGACCAGATCCCCGCGGCGCTGGTCGAGCGCGTCGAAGTGCTCACCGGCGGCGCCTCGGCGACCTACGGCTCGGACGCCATCGCCGGCGTCATCAACTTCATCATGAGGAAGAACTTCGAGGGCTTCCAGGTCGACGGCCACATCGGCGGCAACTGGCACGACAACCACAGCTCGTACGCCCAGCAGGCGCAGCGCGACGTCGGCTACGAGCCGCTGACGGGCGAGAGCACCGACGGCAAGACCCTGTCGATCAACGTCCTCGCGGGCACGAACATCGCCGACGGTCGCGGCAACATTACGGCGTACTTCGGCTACCTGAAAGCCGATCCGGTGAAGAGCTCGGACCGCGATTTCGGCGGCTGCGAGCTCGATCCGAGCGACGACCTGACGGGCGCGGTCTGCTTCGGCAGCGTCAATTCCAACTACTGGCAGCCGCAGACCGGGCCGAACGCCTTCGCCGAGTACGGCGTGCTCGGCAACGAGTTCATCCCGTTCGACTCGGCGCCCACCAACCCGCCGGCGTTCTTCAACTCGCAGCCGTACATCTACATGCAGCGCGGCGACGAGCGCTACACCGCCGGCTTCATGGCGCACCTGGACATGACCGACAACTTCCAGGTGTACACCGAGTTCGGCTACATGAACGACCGCTCGCACCAGGAAGTCGCGCCCGCGGCGGCGTTCCTGTTCTCGAATCCGAACGACCCGATCAGCGGCAACTACAACATCAACTGCAGCAACCCGTTGATGAGCCCGCAGCAGCAGCTCACGCTGTGCACGCAGGAGGAGATCGACGCGGACCTGGCCGCCATCGCCACGGGCGGCGCCCCGGTCACGGCGAACGTCGCCATCGGCCGCCGCAACGTCGAAGGCGGCGGACGCAGCAGCGATTACGAGCACAGCAACTATCGCGCGGTGCTCGGCGGCAAGGGCGACCTCAACGCGGCGTGGAGCTACGACGCCTACGCGCAGTACTACTACACCACGTTCTTCACCTCGAACGACCAGTACATGAACTTCACGGCCATCGACCAGGCGCTGCTGGTCAAGCTCGACGACAACGGCAACCCCGTGTGCCTCAGCGGCGGGCGCTGCGTGCCGTGGAACATCTTCCAGGACGGTGGCGTCACGCAGGAGCAGCTCGACTTCCTGTACCTCTCCGGCACCGGCTATGGCACCACCACGCTGCGCACGATTCACGGCGAGGTGTCGGGCCAGCTCGGCGAATACGGCATCAAGCTGCCCAGCGCGAACGAAGGCGTGGCGATCAACGTCGGCTACGAGCACCGCAACGAGCACGTGAAATTCACGCCGGATGGAGGTCTCGCCAGCGGCCAGCTGTCGGGCTTCGGCAGCGCCGCCGTCGGCATCGACAACAGCGTCTCGGTGAACGAGGGGTTCCTCGAGGTGCGCGTGCCGCTGGTGCAGGACAAGCCGGGCATCAAGGACCTGATCTTCGACACCGGCTATCGCATGTCCGACTATTCGAGCACGGGCCGCGTCAACACCTACAAGTTCGAGACGCA
>DASTHJ010000317.1:0-7335 GCA_035718265.1 Steroidobacteraceae bacterium
ATCGCGCTGTGGGACGACGCCATCGTGGGATGGAAAGTCGGCTGGATCCCGGAGCCGTTCAGCGAGAAATTCGGCGCGCAACGGCTGGTCGGACCGATCTTCGCCCGCGGACTGCAGCGCGTGAACGGCACCGCCGAGATCCAGGCGCCGGTGTTTGCCCAGGGTTTCGCCGCCATCGAAGCCGAATTCGTCTTTCAACTTGCCAAAGACGCGCCCGCGAACGTGACCGAGTGGAACGCGGAAACCGCGCGGCGCTTCGTGGAAACCATGTACGTCGGCGTCGAGATCGCCAGCAGCCCGCTGCAGAACATCAACGACTACGGCGCGGCCGTGGTCGTCAGCGACTTCGGCAACAACGCCGGCCTGCTGCTGGGCGCGGAAGTGCCCGACTGGCAGCTGCGCAGCCTGGAATCCCTGGATTGCGAGACACGCATCGATGGCGTCGTGGTCGGCCGGGGCAACGCCGCGGCGGTCAGCGGCGGGCCGCTCGCGGCCCTGGCCTTCGCCCTGAAGTGTAATGCGCGGCGCGGTCGGCCGTTGCGCGCCGGTGACCTGGTGTCCACCGGCGCGGTCACCGGTGTCCACTCGATCGGCGCGGGACAGACGGCCGAGGCCATTTTCACGGGTATCGGCAGCCTGCGCTGCGTCACCGTGCCCATGACGCCGGCCACGTAGCGGCAATTGTTAGGGGACATCCCTGCACGGGTGCCGGTCCGTTCCGTACAATCGCCGACCCATGACACGCGCGCGGAAAAAGGCATCCCCGGCCAAGGCAGCCCCCAGGTCACCCGCCCCGGCGAAGCCCGCCGCATTGCGCGCCAGCGGCATCAAGCCGGGCCGCAACGCCACCATCAACGACATCGCCCGGCTGGCCAGCGTCTCCAAGAAGACCGTCTCCCGCGTGATCAACCAGTCGCCGCTGGTGCAGGAGGCGACGCGCGCGCGCATCCAGGCGGTGATCGACAAGTTCGGCTACGTGCCGGATCCGCAGGCGCGCGGCCTGGCGTTCCGCAAGTCGTTCCTCATCGGCCTGGTCTACGACAATCCGAACGCGCAGTACATCGTCCATTGCATGGAAGGCGTGCTCGATGCGGTCCGCAACTCCGAGTACGAAGTGGTCGTGCATCCCTGCGATCGCAAGAAGCCGGACTTCATCGCCGGAGTGCGCCGCTTCGTCGAACGGCAGAAGCTGCGCGGCGTCATCCTGCTGCCGCCGATCTCCGAGAACGACGAACTGACGCGCGCGCTGACCGCGGCCGACTGCGCTTACGTGCGCATCAGCTACACCGCGATCGACGACGCCTCGCGCATGGTGATCTCGAACGACCGGCTGGCGGTGGCCGAGGTGGCCAACTACCTCATTTCGCTGGGGCACAAGCGCATCGGCTACATCGCCGGCCCGCATGGCTTCCGCTCGGCTGCCGAACGCCTGGCCGGTTTCCGCGAGGCGCTGAGCGCGCGCTCGGTATCGCTGCCCGACGAGCTGATCGTCGAAGGCGGATACACCTACGAGTCCGGCGTGGCGGGCGGCGAGAAGCTGCTGGCGCTGAATCCGCGGCCCACGGCGATCTTCGCGAGCAACGACGAGATGGCGGCCGGCGTGTATCGCGTCGCGAACAAGCTCGGGCTCGCGATCCCGGGCGACCTGTCGATCGTCGGATTCGACGACGGGCCGCTGGCCGCGCGACTGCTGCCCTCGCTCACGACGATCCGCCTGCCGATCCGCTAGCTCGGCCGCCTCGCGGCGAACAAGATCCTGCATCCCGAGGCGGCCGGCGGCACCCACGCGATGGTGACGCCGCTCGAGCCGCACCTCGTCATCCGCGATTCCTGCCAGCCTCCGGTCCGCTGACCGGAGCGTCGCCTCGACTCCGACGGCCGGCGCGGCCGCACAGGCTTGCATTCCTGCCTGGGGCCCGCATCTATGACACCGGTTTCCGCGGCCGCCCCAGCGCGGTAGAATCGCGGTTCCCCAGAAACCCTGACCCGGAAGTCGAGACCATGAAGTTCGAGACGCGACACGCCAGCCATCCCAGCATCATCCCGACCCTGAACAGCGAGAAGCTGCGCGAGCTGTACCACGTCGCGGCCATCTTCACGCCCGACGACGTGAACCTCACGTTCAGCCACATCGAACGCATGATCGTCGGCGGCGTGATGCCCGTGTCGAAGAGCATCGAGCTCAACAACGTGCCGGCACTCGACAAGGGCCCGTTCCTGGCGCGCCGCGAGCTCGGCGTGATCAACGTCGGGGGTCCGGGCAAGGTCACCGTGGACGGCAAGGTCACTGCGTTGGCCGGTCGTGAAGGCATGTACATCCCGATGGGCACCAACACGCTGTCGTTCGCCTCGGATGCGAAGGACGCAGCGGCGAAGTTCTACCTGGCGAGCACGCCGGCGCACGCGCGCTTCGAGACCGTGAAGATCGATCTCGCCAGGGCGAACCCGATGCCCGTGGGCTCGCCGGCCACCGCCAACGAGCGCGTGATCTACCAGTACATCAATCCCGACATCTGCAAGTCGGCGCAGCTGCTCATGGGCCTGACCTCGCTCAAGGAAGGCAGCGTGTGGAACACCATGCCCTGCCACCTGCACGAGCGGCGCGCCGAGACGTACTTCTACTTCGATCTCGATCCCGATGCGCGCGTGGTGCACATCATGGGCGAACCGCACGAGACGCGGCACATCTTCGTCGCGAACGAGGAAGCCGTGATTTCGCCGCCGTGGGGCATCCACACCGGTTGCGGCACGTCGAACTACAGCTTCATCTGGGCGATGGGCGGCGAGAACCAGGAATACAAGGACGTCGCCTGGGTGCCGATGAACGCGCTGCGATGAGCCCGCCCGTGGACGCCTCGCTGTTCGGACTCGGGGGCCGCATCGCGGCCGTGACCGGCGCGAACACCGGCCTCGGCCGCGCCATCGCCGAGGCGCTCGCCGGCGCCGGCGCCGACGTGGCGCTGGTCGGGCGCAGCGATCCTGAGGAGACGATCGCGGCCATCGAGGCGGCCGGACGTCGCGCGCTCTGGGTCAAGGCCGACCTGGGCGCGAAGCCCGACTACACCGGCATCGTGCGCGACATCACCGGCAAGCTCGGCGGCCTGCACGTGCTGGTCAACAACGCCGGCATCATCCGGCGCGCCAACGCCATCGACTTCACCGAGGAAGACTGGGACGCGGTGCTCGACGTGAACCTCAAGTCGGTGTTCTTCCTGTCGCAGGCGGCGGCGCGCCACATGATCGCGAGCGGCGGCGGCAAGATCATCAACATCGCCTCGATGCTCTCGTTCCAGGGCGGCATCCGCGTGCCCTCCTACACCGCGAGCAAGAGCGGCATCGCCGGGCTCACGCGCCTGCTCGCCAACGAATGGGCGAGCTCCGGGATCAACGTCAACGCGATCGCGCCCGGCTACTTCGCGACCCACAACACTGCGGCGCTGCAGGCCGACGCGAAACGCAACGCGGAAATCCTCGGGCGGATTCCTGCGGGTCGCTGGGGCAATCCGGCGGACCTGGGCGGCGCCGCCATATTCCTGTCATCCAACGCGTCCAACTACGTGCACGGCATCATCCTGCCGGTAGACGGAGGCTGGCTCGCGCGGTGATCATGGGTCCTCGACAGGGCCACCTGATGCGCATCGCTTTTCTCGGACTGGGCAAGATGGGTTCCGGCATGGCCGCGCGCCTGGCGGCCGCCGGGCATACCCTCGCGGTCTACAATCGCACGGCCTCGCGCGCCGAAGCCCTGCGGAAACTCGGCGCGCGCGTCTGCGATTCGCCGCGCGCCGCCGCCGAGAACGCCGACGTCATCATCGGCATGACCGCCGACGACGAGTCCTCGAAGTCCATGTGGCTTGCGGAGCGCGGCGCCTTGGCCGCCGACAATGCGCCCGACGCGCTCGCCATCGAGTGCTCGACGCTGTCGCATGCCTGGGTCCTGGAGCTCGCGGCACGCGTGCGCGAGCGCGGCTTTCGCTACGTGGACGCGCCGGTGACCGGCCTGCCCGACGCCGCCGCGGCGGGCACGCTCACGCTGCTGGTGGGCGCGGAAGCCTCCGACCTGGACGCCGCGCGGCCGGTGTTCGCCTCGCTCGCGGCCCGCGTGCTGCATTTCGGTGCAGTCGGCCAGGGCACGGCCTACAAGCTGATGGTGAACCTGCTGGGCGCGATCCAGATCGCCTCCGCAGCGGAGGGCATGGCGCTGGCCGAGTGTGCCGGACTGGATCCGCGCCTCGTGGCGGACGCCATCGCCTCCGGCCAGGCGGCCAGCCCGCAAGTGGTCCGCAACGTGCGCCGCTTCGTGGCGGGCGATCACGCCGCAGCCGTGAACTTCACGCCCGCACTGCGCCTCAAGGACGTGGAGTACGCGCTGCGGCTGGCGCGTAGCCTGGATGTACCGCAGCAGTTCGGCGAAGTAGCCGCCGGGATCTACCGGCGGTTGTGCGCCGCCGGGTTCGCCAGCGACAACGAGAGCCGCGTGATTGACGTGGTCAGGCCCCGGGTCCGCGGCGGCGACTAGCTAGAGCGAGCAGATCGGCGCATCGGCGGTGCCCAGCGCCTTGACCTGGTCGAGCGAAACCTTCTTCTGGGGCACGACGCGCAGCAGCATGCCCCACGGCGTGCTGCGGAACGTGCCGGGAGAAATGCCGGGTCCGGCGACCTTCACTTCCGCGGCGGCGTGCGGCTCGGGGCGCAGCGCGCGCACGTGGGCGCTGATCACCGACTTGTCCGTGGCCGCGCGGCGCAGCTGCACGCAGATCTCGTCCTGGGCGTTCAGCGCGATCGAGCGCGGCTGGTCGTCGACCTGCACCGCGAGGCGCAATCCCGGAGGACCGTTGTAGCGCGCCGGGTCCACGTCGATGAAGTACACGTTGCTGCTCGCTTCGACCTGCGCGAGCGCGACACCCACCACCGCGACGGCGGCGGCACCAAACAGGATTGATTTACGCATGCGCATATCGAACCCTAACTTCGTAAGAAGTTCCCTCAGCACACATGCCTACACACTGTCGGCATGCGCCGACGTTGCAAGTGCAAACTTGTGTGCACATGTGTGCGAATTCGTGTCGATGGCCAGCCGCACCCGCGTGGTGCGGGCGCTGCCGGCTTCCGACAGGTGAGTAACGCGCCAGGCCCGGGCGGTTCCCGCTTTTGTTAGTTAGCGAAGGATCAGAGTGGAGCGCCCATGGCGCCCAGCATGTCCCGACGCACCATCGGGACCGGCGGCGAGCCGTAGGACAGGAAGCGGTCGTGGAATTGCTGCGGTGTAGCAGCCGGATGGGCCGCCAGCCAGTCGTCGCGCAGCTTGCGGATCATCAGCTTGCCGAGCGTGTACGCCAGGTACCCCGGATCATAGGTGCCGCGCAGCGCCTGCTGGCGTGCATTGCCGGCATCGGCGAAGGCCTTGTCGCGGAACATCTTCTCGGATTCCGCCAGTGTCATGCAGCCGGTGTGCAGGCAGATCGCCGAGAGGAAGCGCACGTTGCGCAGCAGCGCATTGGCGAGCATGCCGACCCGCATCCCGGGATCGCCGGCACCCAGCCCGGCGTCGTACATCATCTCCTCGGCGTAGTGCGCCCAGCCTTCGGCGTTCGCGTAGTCCCACCACAAGGCCACGACCCGCGAGGGGTTCGCGTTCGCGAACTGCGATTGCAGGTAATGCCCGGGCCACACTTCGTGTACCGAGACGAACAGCAGGAAGGCCTTGCCCGGAAGATAGGCGTTGCGCTCGGCGGCGCCCCATTTCGGATCGGGCGGCGCCACGTAGTACGTGGACTTCACGGCCGGGTTCTCGAACGGCCCGGGAATGCTGATGTAGGCGAAATTGCCGCGGTTGTATGGCGGTGACTCGGCCACCAGCGCCTGCTCCTTCGCGGGGATCGACACGATGTGCTGGTCGACGAGGAACTGCCGCAGCCGGTCGAGCTGCGCACGAGCGCCATCGACCGTGCCGCCGCGCGGCTTGTCGGCGCGCATCCTGGCGACGCAGGCCGTGAGCGTCGTCCCGGGTGCGTAGGCCGCGCAGGCCTCGGCGAGTGCCGCCAGGTTGCGCTCCAGGTCCCGCCTGCCGACGAGCTCGAGCTCTTCGAGTGTCATGTCGAGGCGCCCGGTGACGCGCAGCATCGCGGAGAACTTCCCGGCTCCGAGCGCGAAATCGTCGGTCGCGGTGTCCTGGCGGGCCTGCAGCCAGGTGCTGAGCTCGTCCATCGCGCGGGCTGCCGCGGCGGTCGCCTCGACGAGCTCGCGGCGCAGCGCCTCGTCCTCGAGCCTGGCGAAGAAGCCCGGCATCTCGGTGCGAAAGAACGTCGCGTAGCCGGCGAACCCCGCCACGCCGCGCTCGATGAACGCGCGCGGCACCGGCGTGCGCAGGTTGGCGCGGATTTCCGCGGCCAGGCGCGGCACTGCCCGTGCATAGCCCAGGAATCCGCGCAGGCGCTGCGGCAGCGGCGCGTATTCGCGCGTCAGGTACATCGACGGATCGAGCCGCTCGATGTACCAGGCGGGATTGCGGAACGGCTCGCCGACCTCGGACAGCCAGAACAGATCCCGGTCGACGATCCATTCCAGGTACTGGCGTTCGAAGCGCTGCGCCGGCGTCAGCGCACCGGCCTCGAATTTGCGCATGGCGTCGCGGCTCGCGCGCAGCGCCCCGATGTCGGCGTCGAGGGCTGCGCGACTCCAGTCCTGCGTCTGACCATCGAATTCGTGACGCCCGGACTGCACGGCGAAGCCTGGATCTGCCCGGAACCGCGCCTCGATGAAGGAGTCGACGAATGCCGGCCACTCAACCGTTGCGGACGGGGCCGGCGGCGGCGCGGGCGACTCGCGCGAACAGCCGAGCAGCGCGAGGGCCGGCAAGGCGGCGAGCCAGAAATGCTTCGCATGCATTGCGCGCATGTTAGTCGATGCGCGGTGGTCCGGGTCGCGCGGACGTGCTCCGCGGTGCGGAGGTCGTCGTTCGAGACTCTCTTATAGAAGGCCGCCGCATGCGTTCAAACAAGATGTTTCTCATTTGTCGAAAACGATAGAACCCGCCGGGCCAGCATTGCAACTCCACAAGCCGCGATCGATGCGGCGCGGGAGCGCTCAGAACGGCTTGACCACCACCAGGATCACGATGCCGATCAGCAGCAACGCGGGCAGCTCGTTGAAAATGCGGTACCAGCGTTCCGGCCGCGAATTGCGGTCCGCGGCGAACTGCTGCAGCAGTGCATAGCACGCGCCGTGATAGGCGACGAGCAGGAACACCAGCAGCAGCTTGAGCTGCAGCCAGCGCATGAGCAGATAGTCGGGGGCGACTGCCAGCATCGCCACACCGAATCCCAGTGCCAGGAT
>DASTHJ010000318.1:0-20082 GCA_035718265.1 Steroidobacteraceae bacterium
GGCCGCCGGCAGGAACGGCACCAGGAACGGTGGTAAAGCTCGAGTCATTGACTGCATGCGGGACTACACGGTAGCACGTGTGTTCCGCTCATCAGAACGAACTGCCACGGGAAGGGTCACAGCTGCATGCGCACACCACGACGCCGCATCGAGGACTACGCCGTCATCGGCGATGGCGAGACCATGGCGCTGGTGTCGAACCAGGGCTCCATCGACTGGCTGTGCTGGCCGCGCTTCGACTCGGGCGCCTGCTTCGCGCGCTTGTTAGGCACCGAGGATCACGGCAACTGGTCGATCGCACCGAAGGGGCCCGCGCGCGTGACGCGCGCCTATCGTCACGACACGCTGATCCTCGAGACCACCTTCGAGACCGACACGGGCGCGGTCACCGTCATCGATTTCATGCCGCCGCGCGGCCAGGCCTCGGACGTGGTGCGCATCGTGCGCGGCATCCGCGGCAAGGTCGACCTGCAGTCGGTGTTCACGGTGCGCTTCGATTACGGTTCGATCCTGCCCTGGGTCACACAGCAACGCGCCGCCGAAGCCGGCGGCGTCAACGTGCTCACGGCCATCGCCGGACCCGACCGGGTGATCCTGCGCACCTGCGCGAAGCTGCGCGGCGTCGACCATCACACCGTGTCCGATTTCACCGTGGCGAACGGCGAGAGCATGAGCTTCGTGCTCACGTATTCGGAATCGCACCTGGAGCCGCCCGAGCCCCTGGATGCCGAGGCCGCGCTCGCGGAATCGGAGAAGCTCTGGCGCGACTGGTCGGCCGACTGCACGTATCGCGGGCGCTGGCGCGACGCCGTGCATCGTTCGCTGATCACGCTGAAGGCGCTCATCTACCGTCCCACCGGCGGCATCGTGGCCGCCGCCACCACCTCGCTGCCCGAGCAGCCGGGCGGACCGCGCAACTGGGACTACCGCTTCTGCTGGCTGCGCGACGCCACGTTCACGTTGCTGGCGCTGATGGACGCGGGCTACCAGGAGGAGGCCGGGCGCTGGCGCGACTGGCTGGTGCGCGCGCTGGCCGGCGCACCTTCACAGGCGCAGATCCTGTACGGCCTCGGCGGCGAACGCCGGGTCACCGAGTGGGAAGTCGACTGGCTGCCCGGCTTCGAGGGTTCCAGGCCGGTGCGCATCGGCAATGCCGCCGCCTTGCAGACCCAGCTCGACATCTACGGCGAAGTCGCGGACGCGATGCAGACCGCGCGGCGCGCCGGACTCGAGTCCCAGGATGCCTCGTGGGCCGTGCAATGCGCGCTCACCAATCACGTCGAGAAGATCTGGCGCGAGAAGGACGAGGGCATCTGGGAAGTGCGCGGCCCGCGCCGGCATTTCACGCATTCCAAGGTCATGGCCTGGGTGGCCGTGGATCGTGCCATCGACGGCGCGGAGAAATTCGGGCTCGAGGCGCCGCTCGATCGCTGGCGCGAGCTGCGCCGGCGCATCCACGCCGACGTGTGCCAACGCGGGTTCGATTCGCGCCTCGGCAGCTTCACGCAGGCCTATGGCTCGAAGACGCTCGATGCCAGCCTGCTGATGATCCCGCTGGTCGGGTTCCTGCCGCCGGAGGATCCGCGCGTGCGCGGCACGGTCGAGGCCATCGGCCGCGACCTGATGGTGGATGGCTTCGTGCGTCGCTACCTGCCGGAGCAGGCCGATGACGGTCTGCCGGGCGGCGAGGGCGCATTCCTCGCCTGCAGCTTCTGGTACGTGGACAACCTGGTGATGATCGGCCGCAAGGACGAGGCCGTCGAAATGTTCGAACGGCTGCTGGCCTGTCGCAATGACGTCGGCCTGCTCGCCGAGGAGTACGACCCGCGGCATCGACGCCAGCTCGGCAACTTTCCGCAGGCCTTCTCGCACGTCGCGCTGGTGTCGAGCGCGCTCAACCTGAACCGCGGCGAGCCGCAGAAGCCGGCGGAGCAGCGCGGCAGCGACTCGTCCGGCAACGACGGGGAAGCCGGCAGGAAGGTCGCCGCCCAGAAGCAGTAGAAAAAAAGTGGCCGCCCTCGCGGACGGCCACTTTCGCTGCGGACTATCTCAATGCAGCACGTTGGCCAGCGTGCAGAGCAGGATGCCCAGCTCTTCGATCGGCGTGATCGCCCTGGCCTTGCGGAAGGCCACGGTCTTCTTCGCGATGCAGGCCGCGTACGGCACCGGGCGCAGGCCGGCGCACTCGGCGTACTCGTCGTTCAGCGTGCAGCCGTTCGCCTGCGTGTCGTTGATCGCGCCCGTGTTGCAGCGTCCCAGGTACACCTTGCGGCGCAGATCCGAGCCGATGCACGAATCCCTGCCATCCGGCACACCGTCGGCATCGGAATACCAGCCGATGTCGGTGAACAGCGAGGTGGTCAGGTCTTCGGGCGGTGTCACGGACCCGGTGAGATCGGAGTTGATCGCCGGCTCCATGAGCTGGTTCGGGAACGCCACCTGGTCGAAGTGCGAAATCGACGAACCCGGCGCCACCGGGTCGAAGGTCGCGAGCAATGCCAGGTGATTGATGCGATCCGTTCCCGCGAGGATGGAGTTGTCGACCAACAGCGAGGCATTGACCGGGTTGTTCGCGAGGGCGGCCTTGAGCTTGTTGCCGTCGGCCTGCGAGATCATCACGGCAGGAATCGTGATGGTCGGATCGACACCAGCCATTCCCGGCGGCGGCGAGCCGGGCACATTGTTGATGACGACCACCGCCACCGCGCCGGCGTCCTGCGCCAGCTTGGTCTTCTGCGTGAACGGGCAGACGCCACGATCGATGGCGACGATCCTGCCGGTCACGTCGATGGTCGGCGCCGTGCAGCCGTCGGACGTCGGCGCTTCGCCGTCATCGGTCAGCACCACGTCGGCGGTGATGCCGGGCGAGCTGACCGGCGGACCGAATTGCGCCGTGCCGAACATGTAGGCGTCGTTGAATCCCGGGCTGTGCCCGACCAGGGCCGGTTCACCCGGCTGCAGCACCGACGGCGTGTCGTTCTTCACGTTCAGGCCGTTCCACGACACCTTGCGCAGGTTGAGCGCCGAGGCCGCGCGCTCCGCGTCGGTCATGCTGGCCCAGGTCTTGTTGGTGCTGTCGTCGAGCGTGTACTGCGAGAACACGTCCGGCATGTCGAAGAACTGCGAGCCCGTGGTTTCGTCCACGAGGTTGCTGAACCCGAGGCCGTGTCCCATCTCGTGCAGCACCACGGCGAGCAGATCCTGCGTGCCAGGCACCGACTCCTCGTTGTGATCCAGGCCGAAGTAGAAATTGAATCCCGTGGCGAACCGCGCGCTGATCTCGTCCGTGGGATTGGCCTGGTCCTGGGCGTTGGGCTGGAAGGTCGGATCGTGCGGCTCGTCGTCGCGCCCCTTCAGGTGATTCGCGAGTGCCTGGTGGTACCAGACTCCCGGATATTCCGCGCCGTCGAAGTCACTCTCGACGGAGATCGGGCCGGCCGAGCCGAGCACGTTCGTGCCCAGCGGCACGAAGCGCGCCCACACGTAGATGTCCACGCTCGGGTTCAGTACCGCGGTCCATTGATCCGCTGCGTACAGGAACACGTTCATGCGTTGTTCGCCGAGCGTGGTGCCGGGATTGCCGCCGATGGGCGCGGCGGGTGTGACATCGTTGAAGCCGACGCCCGGCAGGTTGCCGTTGACGACGATGATCTTGCCCTGCGCGAAAGTCGGGGCGGCGGCGCAGAGCGTGAGTGCCGCGACGGCGAGAGCCGTGAATGAGAGGCGCATGTTATTTCTCCTCCATCACGGCCGCGGGCTTGCTGAAGGCCACTTTTTCGCCGCGCTGTGCGGCATGCACGGCATTCACCGCATCCTGGCCCGTCAGGCAGGAGACCTCGGTGCGACCGTCGGTGGTTTCCCGCGCGACGGCCACGCTCATGAAGCGGCCATCCAGGTCCACCTTCCGGGCCTTGCCTTGTTTCCTGACCGCGACGAGACCTTCGGAGGATTCGCTCGTCATGTGGCGCAGCTGCGCCTCGAGTTGTTCGGCGGTGGGTTGGCTGGAGGATCGCGCGGCGAACGTGGTGCGCGCGGCGGCCGCGGGTGCGGCGGCCTCGTCGGCGTCGGTCGGGATGACCTGGTTGGGTAGTTGGGTGGCTTTCTTCGCCGGTTCCGCCGCAGCGGCGGCACTTGCGACAGCCAAAGAGAGCAACGCGGCGCCCATCATGGGCGTCAGCCTGGATTTCGTCGGCATGGTTTTTCCCCTGAATTTCTGTTGCTTATGGATCGATCCGCTGATCCTCCACGGGAAATCTGCACGAACTGGTTGTTTTTATTCGTCCCCTATCTGCACCCGTCCGTCGACTCCGACCGGGATAGATCTTTCTTCGATGAGCCGAGTCTACAACACGGCCAGCCGAGTGTGTGTCGGCGGTGAAGCGATGTTCCCAACTACTGACGCGCGTAGCCGCGCCACGCCCATTCGAGCGCGGCCGGCAGCGTCGCTTCACGCACCTTGCGGTCACAGTGACCGGAGTCGAGTGCAAATACGTATTGATAGTCGTAACCGCGGGCCTGGAGCGCGGCGGCCATGCGGTGGTTGGCGAGCACCCAGTCGTGCATGCCGTCGCGCATGACGTTGGGATTGAACAGGTCGCGGTCGCCCACGTGCATCCAGATGCGAAGCGGCCTGCGTGGTGAATCCTGGATGAGGGATTCGTGGTAACCCCATGCGCCGCCGGGAGTTTCCGGGTTGAAAGGCCACTGCTGATTCACGAATGTTCCCGAGTAGCTGATCACGCGGTGGTACCACTCCGGGTGATACCAGGCCATCGTGAAGGCAGCCGCGGCGCCCGAGCTGCAGCCCATGGCCGCGCGCCCGTCGGGATCCTGGGTGAGCTTGACGTGGTAGCGCGCTTCCACCTGCGGCAACACTTCCGCCTGGATGAATTCCGCGAACTTTCCCGACATCGTGTCGTATTCGAGGCCGCGCTCGGAGCCCTGGGCGTCGCCGCCGCCGTTCTGGATCATGACGGCGATCATCGCGGGAACGCGCCCGGCGGCGATGAGATTGTCGAGCACGTGCGGCAGGTTCATGTCGGGCTCGCCCATTTTCGGACCGTCGTGCGTGACGATGAACGGCGCGGGTTGACCGGCTTCGTTCTGCGCCGGGATGTACACCGTGATCGCGCGCTGCCAGGGCTGCGGATGCGTCTCGACGATCAGCGTGCGCGGGTTGTGCGGATCGACGCTGCCGAACTGGTCGCGCGCGATGCCAGGATAGAACTTGCTGTCGGCGGAGCTCATCGTGAACTGCGCGACCTTGCCCTGCGGAACGCCGTCCTTGGGCGTGAGCTCCGGCGCGGGCAGATAGTCCGGGCCGATCACGAAATTGCCGTTCGCGGTCAGTGGCGGATTGCCGGATTCGATGTGCGTGAACGGCGGCGCGCCGTCCGCGGAGGGCGAGCGCGTCGGCGGTGTGGGCCTGGCCGGATCCGCGGCCTGCGCGGCAGCGGCGGCGACCAGCGTGAAGGCCAGGGTGGTGCAGATCGGCAGCAGGGTGTCGCGCATATCGGTCCTTCCGGGGTGACGGCGATCCTAACAGACCGCGACGCGCGAGCAGCTGCAACAGCTCGGCTACACCGACGCCGAGCGTGACGTCGACCTGCGCGTCGACATCCTGCCCGAGGTGCAGGAGCGACCTGAAGGACTCCGGCGTGGCCATCGACGCGGCGGTGCGCGGCCTGTTCGCGACGTTCCCGCGCCAGGTAGTGTAGTTAGCGTGACGAGTACCACGTGACGATTTCGCGGCGGCAGGACCTTCCTGCCGGCCCTGCGTTCCCACGTCGCTGGTCCGGGTTGCACGCATCGGCCCCTGAGCGCCGGTGCGGGCGATCCGCCTCTGGCTGCCGGCGCGCGCGGCTGCTAGTGTCGGCTCTCCGAACCGACGGGGTGGCGTGCATGGCGACCGAAATCTCGAAGCGCATCCGCGAACGCATCCAGGCCAGCGGCCAGCGGTTCCATGCCAACGACAACATCTCGGCGTTCATCGAGCCGGGCGAGATGGAGGCGCTGGTCCGCGAGGTGTGCGAGAAGATGACCGGCGTGCTCGAGAGTCTGGTCATCGACACCGAGCACGACCACAACACTCGCGAGACTGCGCGGCGCGTCGCCAAGATGTACGTCACCGAGGTCTTCAAGGGGCGTTATCTGCCGGTGCCCAAGGTCACCGAGTTCCCGAACGCCGAGCACCTGAACGAGCTCATGATCATGGGTCCGGTCACGGTGCGCTCGGCCTGCAGCCACCACCTGTGTCCCATCATGGGCCGGCTGTGGATCGGCGTGATGCCGAACAAGGATTCCGACCTGATCGGGCTGTCGAAGTATTCGCGCATCGCCGACTGGATCATGTCGCGGCCGCAGATCCAGGAAGAGGCCATCATCCAGCTCGCCGACCAGCTCGTCGGGATGGTCCGACCCGACGGCCTGGCCGTGGTCATGGAGGCGGATCACTTCTGCATGCACTGGCGCGGCGTCAAGGACAACGCCTCGAAGATGACCAACTCGGTGATGCGCGGCGTGTTCCTGGAGAACGGCGCGCTGCGGCGCGAATTCCTCTCGCTGATCGACCTGCAGCGCGACTGATCAGGCGCGCGCGGGCGCCAGGCGTGCCGGCTGGTCGAGCAATGCCGGGGCGACCTGCGAGATGCGGTCCAGCAGCCGCGGGCTGACCTCGATGCCGATGGGAACCAGCAGCGCGCCGCTCGGCGTGCGCAGTTCCTGTTTCAGGCGCATCCCGGGCCTCGCCTGGCGCAGCGGAATCGTCAGGTGTTCGCCGGTTTCCTCCAGCGACGCGAAGTTCGCCTCGATCGCTTCGATCACCTTCTTGCCGAAGCGCGCCTCGAAGCCGCGCAGCTTCTGTACCAGGTCGCCCTTCGACATGCCTTTGTTGATCAGGATGTCGTACTCGAGCGTGGCGCCGAGGATGCGTGCGCCGAGTCCCACCATGCGATCGCCGGCACGCGCGAGGTCTGCGTCCGACCAGTCGAGCGCCGCGAGGATCTGCGTGACCGGCTCCAGGCGCGGCACGTGTTCCAGCAGACGCCGGGCATTCGCCGGCACGGTGGCGGCGCGCTCCAGTTCCTGCTCGTCGAGCGGACGGCCGTAGTAGATCTTCTCGGCGAGCTCGGGGCTCACCGCGAAATAGCCGAGCTGCGAGAGCATCGCCGCGGCCTCGAGCTGCCAGAAGCCGGCGCAGTCGAGGCGCGCCGCGATCCCCTGCACCAGGTCCTTGATGCGTTGCGCACGCCCGAAGGCCACCGGGTTGGTGACCGCCAGGACTTCCATCAGCGCCGAGATGCACTCGATGAGCGTCTCCTGCAGCACGCGGCGCTCGGCATTCATCAGGCGATACTGGGCGACGGCCGCCGACATGGCGCCGCGCAGCTGCTCGAGCGGGCAGGGCTTGGTGAGGAAGCGGAAGATCTGGCCCTTGTTGACGGCCTCCTTCGCCGAGCCGATGCCCGCCGTGCCGGTGAGCAGCACGCGGGTCGCAAGCGGCGCGCGCTGCATGACCTCGTGCAGGAAGCTCGCGCCGTCCATCTCGGGCATGTGGAAGTCGGACATCACCACCGCCAGGTTGTTCAGGCGCGGCAGCACCTGCAGCCCTTCATGTCCGCTGGTGGCGATGTGCACCTCGAATTCCTCGCCGAAGATGTCGGCGTAGGTTTCGACGAGCCGCTTCTCGTCGTCCACGAAGAGCACGCACAGCTTTGGCTGCTGCGTCGTCGCATTCATCCGTCAGGTCCTCCCTGGAGCGATAACTACACGAAAATTCCCACCCTAACAATTGGGGCGAGGACTAGTCGGCGGCTCACTCGTTGTCGGCGGAGGTGTCCGTGCGGCGCGCGCGCACCGCCGAGCCGCGCGTCGCGCGCCACTTCCAGTTCCTGATCTCCGGCAGGTCGTCGCCGAATTCGCGGATGTACTTGCGGTGCTCGAGCAGCTTGTCGTGCAGTGCCTGCTTGATGTAGCCGGCGCGGCCGCCGATGCCGGGCACGCGATCGACGACGTCGAGCACCAGGTGATAGCGGTCGATGTCGTTGAGCACGCACATGTCGAACGGCGTCGTGGTGGTGCCTTCCTCCTTGTAGCCGCGCACGTGGACGTTGTCGTGGTTGGTGCGCCGGTAGGTGAGCCGGTGGATCAGCGTGGGATAGCCGTGGAACGCGAAGATGATGGGCTTGTCGCGCGTGAAGATGGCGTCGAAGTCCGGGTGCGTGAGGCCGTGCGGATGCTCGCGCGCGTCCTGCAGTTTCATCAGGTCGACGACGTTGACCACGCGCACCTTGAGTTTCGGCAGGAAGTGACGCAGCAGGTCGACGGCGGCCAGCGTCTCGAGCGTGGGCACGTCGCCGCAGCAGCCGAGCACCACGTCGGGATCGGCATCCTGGTCGTTGCTGGCCCATTCCCAGATGCCGATGCCGGCGGTGCAGTGCCGCTCGGCCGCGGCCATGTCCAGCCAGTTGGGCTGCAGCTGCTTGCCGGCGATGATCACGTTGACGTAGTTGCGGCTGCGCAGGCAGTGGTCCGTGACGCTCAGCAGGCAGTTGGCATCCGGCGGCAGGTAGACACGGATGATCTCGGCCTTCTTGTTGACCACGTGGTCGATGAAGCCGGGGTCCTGGTGGCTGAAGCCGTTGTGATCCTGGCGCCAGACGTGCGAGCTCAGCAGGTAGTTCAGCGAGGCGATGGGCCGGCGCCACGGCAGCTGGTTGCACACCTTGAGCCACTTGGCGTGCTGGTTGAACATCGAATCGACGATGTGGATGAAGGCCTCGTAGCAGTTGAAGAAGCCGTGCCGGCCGGTGAGCAGATAGCCCTCGAGCCAGCCCTGGCATTGATGCTCGGACAGCACTTCGAGCACGCGCCCGTCGGGTGCGAGGTGATCGTCGGTGGGCAGGATCTCCGCCATGAAGCAGCGATTGGTGGCGTCGAGCACGTCCTGCCAGCGGTTCGAGTTGTTCTCGTCGGGGCTGAACACGCGGAAATTGCGCGACTCCTGGTTGGCGCGCATCACGTCGCGGATGAACGCGCCCTGCACGCGCGTCGCCTCGTTGGCGGTGGCGCCGGGCTTGGGCACCGCCACGCCGTACTCGCGATAGTCCGGCAGCTCGAGTTCGCGCAGCAGCAGGCCGCCGTTGGCGTGCGGGTTGTCGCTCATGCGGCGCTGTCCTTGCGGCGCCAGTGCCGCGATGTGCGGCAGCAGCTCGCCGCGGTCGCCGAACAACTCGCGCGGCCGGTAGCTCTTCATCCACTGCTCGAGGATGCGCACGTGCGCGGGATTGTCCATGTTGCCCATCGGCACCTGGTGCGCACGCCAGTAATCCTCGGTCTTCTTGCCGTCGATGGTGGCGGGGCAGGTCCAGCCCTTGGGCGAGCGCAGCACCAGCATGGGCCAGGCCGGGCGCCTGCGGATGCCGCGCGTGCGCGCCGCGCGCTGGATCTGGCGGATCTCGGCCAGGATCTCGGTGAGCGTGGCCGCCATCGCCATGTGCATCTTCGGCGGATCGTGGCCTTCGACGAAATGCGGCCGGTAGCCATAGCCCTCGAGCAATCGCGCGAGCTCCGGCCGCGGGATGCGCGCGAGCAGCGTGGGACTGGCGATCTTGTAACCGTTCAGGTGCAGGATGGGCAGCACCGCGCCGTCGCGCGCCGGGTTCAGGAACTTGTTGCCGTGCCAGCCGGTGGCGAGCGGCCCGGTCTCGGCCTCGCCGTCGCCGATCACCGCGGCGACGATCAGATCCGGATTGTCGAAGGCGGCGCCGAAGGCGTGCGCGAGCACGTAGCCGAGCTCGCCACCCTCGTGGATGGAACCCGGCGTCTCCGGCGCGGCGTGGCTCGGGATGCCGCCCGGAAAGCTGAACTGCTTGAACAGCTTCTGCATGCCGGGTT
Source organism: Steroidobacteraceae bacterium (assembly GCA_035718265.1). Taxonomy (GTDB): domain Bacteria; phylum Pseudomonadota; class Gammaproteobacteria; order Steroidobacterales; family Steroidobacteraceae; genus CADEED01. Next base: position 9,895 of record DASTHJ010000318.1, read on the forward strand.
CGTCGCGCGTGATCTCGTGGTAGTACTCGGTGTACGTACCCTCGAGCCAGGCATTCGCGACCAGCGCCGGACCGCCATGGCCCGGACCTGCCAGGTAGATCATGTCGAGGTCATGCGCGTTGATCAGCCGGTTCAGGTGCGCATAGATGAAGTTGAGGCCCGGTGTCGTGCCCCAGTGACCGAGCAGCCGTGGCTTGATGTGCTCGCGTTTCAGCGGCTGTCGCAGCAGCGGGTTGGCCAGCAGGTAGATCTGCCCGACGCTGAGATAATTGGCCGCGCGCCACCAGGCGTCGAGATCGCGCATCGGTTCGGGAATGGCTTTCATGGACGACCCTCCATGTGTCGACGCGAACATGCTATGCCACCTCGCGCGATTCGGCGCGGCGCCCGAGTTGGCGGCGTCGTCTGATTGACGTCGCCGGCACGTCGTGCATGCTAGGCGTTCGAAAAATGGGGGGAGAGGGTCAGCGTATTTGCGTGCGATGAACGCCAGGTTGCGGAAGTCGACCAAGGAAGTCGTCAACACTCTCGGCGACCTTTTATACAAGGACAGGTCGAAGCCGAGGATTCCCGAAAAGGACTGGGTGGAACTGGTGCGTCGTGTCGGCAAGGGCGACACCAGCGCCATGGGCAGTCTTTACATGTGGACGCACGGGATCGTGTTCGCGCTCGCCATGCGGCTCGTACAGGATCGGGTCAGGGCCGGAGCAATCACGGTCGAGGTATTCCAGGAAGTGTGGAGCCGCGCCCGCGAGTTCGACGGCACGAACCAGAGCGTCGTGGCCTGGATCATGAACCTGGCGCGCGCCGGCGCGTTGCGGGCACGGGAGGCCGCGCAGCCATGAAGCCGCAAAAGCCCGCCTGCGACCAGATCGAGCGCCTCACCGTGTATGCGCTGCGCACGCTGCCGGAAGAGCAGGTGCCCGCGCTCGAAGCCCACCTGGCTTCCTGTGACGCCTGCCAGCAGGAGCTCGACCAGCTGCGGCCGATCGTCGATTTCTTCGTCAACCAGGCAAACACCATCCGCCCGCCCGAGGAGTTGCGCGAGCGGCTCGCGCGCCGCCTCGGCGATGCGCTCGGACACGAGATCGTGCTGCCGACCACGCGGCAGCTCGACGAGCCGGACTGGGAGGAGGTGGCGCCGGGCATCTCGTGCAAGCTGCTGGCGACCGACACGAAGCAGAAGCGCGTCAGCATGCTGGTGCGACTGGCACCCGGCATCGCCTATCCACCGCACACGCATGCCGGCGTCGAGGAGCTGCACCTGCTCGAAGGAGAACTGTGGATCAACGACCGCAAGCTGCTGCCCGGCGACTACAGTTTTGCCGAGCCCGGCAGCAGCGATCAGCGCGTGTGGAGCGAGACCGGCTGCATGTGCGTGCTGGTCACCTCGGCGGGTGATGTCCTGAAGTAGGGCGCGGCGGCAGCGACTCGAGCGTCGCGATCAGCGACTCGATGTCGGCCGGCTTGGTCAGGTGCGCATCGAAGCCCGCGGCCTCGGCGCGCGCGCGGTCCTCGGCCTGGCCCCAGCCACTGAGGGCGATCAGCTTCACGTCGTCGTTCTCGGCGTTGCCGCGGATGCGGCGCGCCAGCTCGAAACCGTCGATGTCCGGCATTCCGAGGTCGGCGATGATCGCGACGTCCGAATGCGGCGCCAGCGAGCCGAGCGCATCGGCGGCCGAGTAGGTGATCTGCACGTCCGCGCCGAGCTGGCGCAGCACCATGCCGAGGGTGTCGGCGGCGTCGCGGTTGTCGTCGACCACGATCACGCGGCGCGCGAGCGATGGCAGCGGCGGCGCATCCTGCGGGCGCGCTTCGCCCGCGATCGCGGCGGCCCGGGCGATCGGTAGATAGACCGTGAAGGTGCTGCCCTGGCCGCGGCCGGCGCTCTCGGCAACGACGCGTCCGTCGTGCAGGCCCACCAGGCTGCGCACCAGCGTCAGGCCGATGCCGAGACCGCCCTGGGCGCGCGCGTTGGCATCCCGCACCTGCGTGAAGCTGTCGAACACCGTCGGCAGCACTTGTGGATCGATGCCGATGCCGTCGTCCTGCACGCGGATCTCGACTTCACCGTCGAGCTCACGGACACCCAGGCGGATGTGGCCGCCGTCCTCGGTGTACTTCGCCGCATTGTTGAGCAGGTTGGAGAACACCTGCGCCAGGCGCACCGCATCCCCGTGCACGTGCACCGGGTGCGTCGGCAGCTCGACCGTGAGGCGGTGCCGCCCGGCATCGATCAGCGGCCGGCTGGTCTCGATGGCGCCGCGCAGCACCGAGGCGATGTCGAGTGTCTCCAGGTGCAGCGCCACCTTGCCTTGCGAGATGCGCGAGACTTCGAGCAGGTCGTCCACCAGCCGCACCGTCTGCGCCAGTTGCCGGTCGATGATGTCGTGCAGCGGCGCCAGTGCCGGGTCCGGAGTCCGGCGGCGCAGCAGGTGCATGGCGTTGCGGATCGGCGCGAGCGGATTGCGCAGCTCGTGCGCCAGCGTCGCCAGGAACTCGTCCTTGCGCGCGTGTGCCTCGCGCAGCTCGCGTTCGCTGTCGAGCAGGCGTTGCGCGGCGCGTTCGAGCTGCTCGAGCTGGCGGCGACTCTCGTATTGGCGGCGGCGCGCGCGCAGCGCGGAGCGCACGGCGCTGAGCAGCGAGGCGATGCGCATCGGCCGTTCGAGCAGCGTCACGTTGCCGATCGACTGTGCGATGGCGTGCATGGCCTCGGTATCGCCGTTGCGTCCGAGCAGTAGCAGCACGGGCAGGTCCGACCACGCCGGCTGGTTTTGCAGCAGGTCGCGCAGCAGGTCGGCGCCGTGGTGCTCGAGTGCTTCCTCGGACACGAGGATGGCCGCGGCGCCGCCCCGATACTCCTCTTCGAGGGCCGACCACGTGCCGCAGACCAGCGCCGGGATCTCGGCGCGCTGCAGGTTCGCGGCGATCAGCGCGGAATCGCGCCCCGTCGGGCAGAACACCAGGATGCGTTCCTCGGCATTCATCGCTCGGATCGCTCGCCGATGAAGATGGGAACTCCGGTGAGGATGCCACGGAAGTCGCGCAATGGTTTGCCGACGTGGATGCCTTTCGACGTGAGCCGGAAGTCGCGGATGGTTCGTTCGTGCAGGCTGCCGCGCTTCTTGACGATGGATACCGCCTGGCGAACTTCGCCCTCCGCCTCGTAGTAGCGCAGCAGGATGACCGCGTCTGCCAGGTAGCTCGTGTCCACCGGGCTCTGCATGTTGGGGCCGATGAACCCCTGGTGTGCGCCCACGAGCAGCGTGGCGACCCCGTGCTGACCCAGGTACGAGAGGATCTCGTGGAGCTGGGTCGTCAGGAAGCGTTCCTCCGGCGTCGCGTTCAGGTAGCCGTTGATACTGTCGATGACGATGACCTTGACGTCATTGCGTTCCACGGCGTCCCGCAGGGTCTGCGCGAATTCGCCCGGCGACAGCTCCGCCGGATCGACCGGCTGGACGCTGACCAGGCCCGCCTTGGCGTGCTTCTCCAGGTCGATGCCCATGCCGTGCGTGCGCGAGAACAGGGTCGTCGTGGACTCGTCGAAGATGAACATCGCGGACTTCTGCCCACGCTGTGCGGCCGCCGCCACGAGTTGCGCGGCGAGCGAGGACTTGCCGGTGCCCGGCGGACCGACGACCAGTGTGCTGGTGCCGAGCTCGATGCCGCCGCCGAGCAGCTCGTCGAGCTGCGCGTTGCCGCTGGAGATGCGCTCCGCGGCGACATCACGCCGATGCTCGGCCGCGACCAGGCGTGGAAACACCTGCAGGCCACCCGTGCGGATGGCGTAGTCGTGATAGCCGCCGCGGAACTTGCGACCGCGGAATTTCACCACCCGCAGGCGCCGCCGGTCGCTGCCGTATTCCGGCAGCATCTGTTCGAGCGAGATCACGCCGTGCGAGATGCTCTGCACCTGCAGGTCGCGCTCGGTCGCCGTCAGGTCGTCGAGCAGCATGACCGTGCAGCCGCGGCCCGCGAAGAACTGCTTGAGCGCGAGGATCTGGCGCCGGTAGCGCAGCGAGTTGCCGGCCAGCAGTCGCAGCTCCGACAGCGAATCGAACACGATGCGCGACGGCTTCAGCTTCTCGACGTCCTGCAGGATCATCTTGGTGGTCTCGGTGAGTTCCACCTCCGAGGGGTGGAACACCGTGTACTGGTCGTCGGGTTCGAGCGAGCGCTCCGAGGGAATCAGCTCGCGCAACGTGATGCCCTCCAGGTCCCAGCCATGCGAGGAGGCGATGTCCTGCAGTTCTTCCGAGGATTCCGAGAGCGTGACATACAGCACCGACTCGCCGAGCGCCGCGCCGGCCGCGAGGAACTGCATGCCGAGCGTGGTCTTGCCCGAGCCGGGCACACCCTCGCACAAGTACATGCGATGCGGTGTCAGGCCGCCGTGCAGGATGTCATCGAGTCCTTCGATGCCCGTGGAGATCGGCGCGGCCCGCGTGCGTCCGGATGCTGTTTTCATGGGCCTTCCTGCCCGGCTGGGGCTCGCCAGTATATGCCCCGGCGCCACCCCGCGCGAGGCTAGGCCGCCATGACCTCGTGCTCGTAGTACGGCGTTTGCCGGTCGCTCAGGATTGCCTGCAGCTCCTCCGGCGAACGACCCTGCGGCGACAGCCAGGCATCGAGATGCTCCGGCTTGAGGTTGATGATCATGCGGTCGTGGCCCGCGGCCGCCACTTCCGGCGGCGGCTCATCCGTGATGGCCGCGAAGGAGAGCAGCCCCGGGGCGCCGGCCTGGGCCGCGCGGTCTTCCCACTGCGCATACAGGCATGCGATCAGCATGGTCCCGGCCGGCTTCGGCACGAAGTGCAGCACCTGGTTCCGGCCATCGCGCTGCACATTCTCGAAGAAGGAATCGACCAGCATCACGGCGTGCGAGAGGCCAAACAACCCTTTCCAGTACTTTCCCAGACTGTCGCGCCGCGCGTTGTACAGGCCCGGTAGTTTGCGGTCGACGAACGCCGGTTCGTGCGGCAGCCGGCAGTGATAGCGCGCCAGGCGCATGATGCGCCGCCCACCGTCCTGCAACACGATGGGCGCGTAGTGCAGGGGAAAGATCCGCGCTTCGGCCGGGTGCGGCTGCGGCGCCTTGAGCCGCTCGAGGCGCGTGAGCGCCAGCTCGATCTTGTTGCCCGCGATGCGCTGGCTCTCGGCCGCCGCCTTGGTCGGCCTGGAAGCCAGGGTGCGTTCCGCATCGGCCAGGCGCTTCTTCTGCGCGAACACCTCGCGCTCGAGCCTGGTGATCTCCGCGGAGCGCCATTGATCGATGAAGCTCTTGATCCTTGCTTCCTTGTCGTTGCGGGGTTCGTCGAACCAGCGCTCGATCGCGCGCGGGATGCGAATGTTCGAATCGGCGACGCGCGCGCCGAAGATCTCGACGAACTGGTCGATGTCCATCTCTGCGCCGGTCTCGCGCAGGTATTTCATGTAGGCGGCCTGGCGCTGGGCGGAGTAGCACATGCCTCGCATTTTAACGGCACGTTCCCGCTGGAACGTACTTGATGGCGCTCACAGTGCGCTCGAGTGGACCCGAGGCTATGCTGGGAGCATGGCAGATGCCGCTTCAATCTCGATCGCGACCAGGAGCGACGCCCGCCCGATCGTGACCCTGCGCGCCGCCGTCGCCCGCGACATGACTCAACGGTTCGGCACGGGCCCCTGGTCCGCGATCGCGTGCAGGGCGGAAGTCGTGCGCCAGCTGCGCGCCTCCCACGTGCTGGTGGCTCGGCAGGATGACGAACTCGTCGGCACCGTACGCCTGGCGCGCGCGTTGCCAGGGGTTCTCGACAGCAGCGCGTTCACGCCAGTCGAACATTCTTTATATGTGCTGGGGCTCGCCGTCGCTCCGGGCCGGCGCGGGCGCGGAGTCGGTCGCCAACTCATGGAGGCAGCCAAGGCGGCGGCGCGCTCCAGGGGTGCCGATGCACTCTGGCTCGACGCCTACGACCATCCCGCCGGCGCCGGAGCCTTCTATCTCAAAACCGGCTTCCGCGACGCCGGCCGCACCCACCGGGGCGAAATCCCGCTGCGCTATCTCGAGTGGCTGACCGGAAGCTGACGGCAGGCTGCAACCGGATCGACTGCTGGCCCGTCTCAACGTCAGGTCACCTCTATGCAATGGGAGTTCCCATGTTGCGTTACCTTGTCATTGCCTGCGTGTTGACGATCTCCGGATGCTCCGCACGGGCCGCTGAAAAGAACCTGGATCGCACCTTCACGGTCACCCCTGGCGGCACGTTGTCCGTCGATGCCCAGGGCGCCTCGGTGCACGTGTCCGGCCATGACGGCAACCAGGTCGTCGTCCACATGCTGCTGCGCGGCCCGGAGCGGCAAGTCGAGGGCGCCACGCTCGACGCGGTGCAGACGGACGAGGGCGTGACCGTCACGATGCGCCAGAGAAGCGGCAACTGGTTCGGCGGATGGGGAAACTGGGGCAAGCGGGAAATCGAGGTGAGCGTCCCCCGGCAGTATGCGATCGACGTGCACACCAGCGGCGGCAGCATCGCCCTGCGAGACACCACCGGCAACGCGACGGCGCGCACCTCCGGTGGCAGCCTCCGTGCGGAGAACATCACCGGCAACGTCGAGCTCAAGACGTCGGGCGGCTCGATCGAGACGGAAGCCATCCAGGGCGACGTCGATGCGGGAACCTCCGGCGGCAGCATCCGGTTGCTGCGGGTCGACGGCAAGATCAGCGCCAAGACCAGCGGCGGCAGCGTGCGTTGCGAGCTCGCGGGCGCCAACCGCGGCATCTCGGCGAGGACTTCCGGCGGCAGCATCGAATTGACCCTGCCGGACGGCACGACGGGCAACATCGATGCGTCGACGAGCGGCGGACGCGTCAGCTCGGATTTCCCGGTCACCGTGACCGAGCAGGAGCGTTCGCGGCTGGTGGGGGCGCTGAATGGCGGCGGCGCGCCGATCTACGCGCACACTTCAGGCGGCAGCATCTCGCTGCGCACGCAGCATTGAGGCGCGCACGAACAGCAGGGCCACGAGCGGAACGGCGATCGCGTAGAGATACTGCGTGCGGGACACGCCGATGTCGAGCGGAAACCAGATGCCGGGCACGCCGAGCGGATCGAGCAGCTCGCCGCCGAACAGGGACGCCATGATCGAGATCAACGTGGCCACCGCCAGCCAGCGCGGCGCCCCATGGCGCAGGATGCGCACGCCGATCAGCACGAACAGCGCGATCGACGCGTAGCGACTGACGCTGGTCACGCGGTCCCAATCCATCTGCGCGCCGAGGAACGCGGCGACCGCCAGCGCCAGCGCGAGCACGTCGATGCTTCGCCAGGCCGGCAACACCCAGCGATTCCACGCCAGTGTCCACGCAGCAACGGCCGGAATCCACATGACGGACGCCAGCCACGAATACGTGCGCAGGTCCATCATGTCGGTCCAGGCGACGATGGCGTTGTTGAGACGCCTGGCTGCCATGAGCGCCAGCGCGATGCAGGCGAAGAGCAGAAAGCCGCGCTGAGTGCTGCGCGACCAGCACCACAACGCCAGGCCGATCGCGGCAAACATGGCCAGCGGCTCGACGACTTCCACGATGTAACCGGCGATGGTTCGCTCCCACTGCACATGGTGCAGCTGTTCGCCGACGGCCCGTGGCGCGAGGATCGGTGGGCTGTGGATTCCGCCGCTGTCCGCGCTGCCCCAGTCGCCGGGCAGCATGTAGACGCGGATCGCGAGCAGACCGCGCGTGCCCGCCGCATCGTCGGGCAGCGCGAAGCGCATCGGCCGCGTGCCGACCACGTGCGGATCGGCGCCGATCCGGCCGGAGCCACCTAACAACTTGCCGTTCCAGTAGAGCTCGTAGCCGTTCTCGACCAGCGTCGGTCCGAGGATGTCCCAGGTGCGGGCTCCTTCCGGCACCGTGACTTCGCGGCGGTACCAGGCGTAGCCGTGATAACCGGCGTGCCCGTGCGCCATCCAGCCGCCCACGTAATCCGGCAGACCCACGTCGCCGTCGTGACTGCCCGGCGCCGCAGTCAGGTCGAGCGTCTCCCAGTCGAAGTCGTCCGCCAGCGGATTCGCCCACTGCGGATCATCGCCGGTGTGGAAGCGCCAGGCGCCATCGAGCAGTTCGGCCGCGGCGCGCAGCGCCGGCGGATCCGGGCGGCCGCCGCGCGCCAGGTCGGCGACGACCAGGCCAAACAACAACAGGGAGGCGATGAGGACGCCGGCGATCAGTTTGCGTTGTGACGTTGGCGACGCGGGCATCACCGCGGCAGGTTACCACCGATCGCGCCTAGTGGACGGTGATGATCACCTTGCCGCGCGCATGTCTGCTGCCGATGTATTCCAGCGCCGCTCCTGCCTGCTGCAACGGATACCGCCGGTCGATGGCCGACTTCAACTTTCCTGCCTGCATCAGTTTCGCGAACAGCTCCAGATCCGCCGCGCGGGGGGACGAGATGAAGGCCACCAGGCGTTGGTCGACGAACGGCGCGAGCATCTTCAGCTCGATGATCCGGGCGAGGGGTCCGACGTACGAGTTGGTCTTCGGTCCGCTGACGTTGACGATCGTGCCGGTGGCGGTCACGAGCCGCCGCAGATCCGCGAAGCTGTGGTTCCCGACGTTGTCGACGATCAGGTCGTATTTCTGCGCGCCCGCGGTGAAGTCCTCGCGCGTGTAGTCAATGACGTGATCGGCGCCGAGCGAGCGCACCAGGTCGAGATTGCGCGTGCTACAGACTCCCGTCACCTCCGCGCCAAATGCCTTGGCGAGCTGGACGGCGTAAGTGCCGACGCCGCCCGAGGCCCCGTTGATGAGCACCTTCTGGCCTGCGGCGACATGACCCTGGTCGCGCAGCGCCTGCAAGGCCGTGCCGCCGGCGATGAGCAGGGCAGCGGCATCCTCGAAACCGATCTCCGGAGGTTTGATGACGACGGCGCCGTCCTCACGCGCGAGCGCATACTCGGCCAGCGCGCCGTGCGCACCACCGAACACCGCGTCGCCCACCTTGAAGCGCGTGACGCCTTCACCCACGGCTTCCACGATTCCCGCCATGTCATAGGCGACGCGAAAATCATGAGGCGCGCCCACCCCCGCGCCCATCAGCCGCATCACATACGGTCTGCCGGTCACCATGTGCCACTCGTAGGGATTGACGCTGGCGGCGTGGATCCTGACGAGGATTTCGCCCGCTGCCGGCCTGGGTCTGGCGATGCGTTCCAGCGCGAGCACCTTGCCAGGCGGACCGTAGCAGCGACGCGTGATCGCGAGCATGGAATCGGCGCCGGTGGCCGGCGGCGGCGCCGCGGGACAGGGCGAGTCATGGCTGATCGCGATCATCACGGCCGCGACGCCCACGACGAGCACCGCGGCCACCGACAGGAAAATCTTGTTTCTGAGCTTCATGTTCGAACTCCCTTGGGCGGCCCGAACTATGCGTGTGACTCGAGGGCGGCGCGTGGCCATGCGACGGACGACGACCGGCGCGTACCAGCGACGCTGCGCGGCGACGGATGGCGGTGTGGAGTTGCGAGGTCCTGCTCTATAGTCGGTGCATGGCGAGTACCGCGGCATCCGTGCCCACAGGCCTGCGACGCATCTTCGCGTGGCGGCGCGTGCGCTTCGTGCTGATCGTCTCAGGGGCTTTCGGCGTGCCCATCGGCCTGCACGCCGAGGCTCCCTTTCCGCTCGCCGTGTTCCGCGTGGTGCTGCTGGGACTTGCGATCCTGTTCGTGTTCGGCGCGCTCGAGCACCGGCCGCGACGACTGCCGAAGTGGCTGCCGCGCACCGTGCTGCGGCTCATCTGCATCGCGCTGGTCGTGCCGCCCGCATCGGCGCTGGCGTTCGCGTTCACCGGCGGGGGCTCGCGGCACGACGTCGGCTTCCAGATCTTCATGGGGTTGCTGTTTGCGCCGTGGATCGCCATCGGCGCCATCCTGCGGCAGCGCGACGCATTCGCGCGCGAGCAGCAACTCGAGTTCGACCTGCAGCGCAGCGAGTTCGAGCGGCGCGAGTCGGACGCGCGCCTGCGGCTGCTGCAGGCGCAGGTGGAGCCGCATTTCCTGTTCAACACGCTGGCCAACGTGCAGGCGCTGGTCGACTCCGGCTCGCCGCAGGCCTCCAAGGTGCTCTCCAGCCTGATCGCCTACCTGCGCGCCGCCGTGCCGCGCATGCATGCGCAGATGGCGACGCTCGGCGGCGAGGTCGAGCTG
>DASTHJ010000319.1:0-7671 GCA_035718265.1 Steroidobacteraceae bacterium
GACGACGACGACGACGAGGATTAAATGGGGACAGTCCCTCTTTCCTAGCAAACGGGGACGGACCTCGACGAAACGCCGGCACGAAGCCGGCGTTTTCATTTGCACTGCAAAGCGTTCGCACGAGGGGAACTGACATGCAAAAGGCTGCAAGGCTGATCGCCGCCCTGGCCCTGCCCATCCTGGCCCAGGCGGCCGAGACCCCAGCCCCCGCCTCGCTGGTCCGCGAAGGCGTCACCGAGCAGCTCACCGACCGCGTCTGGGTCATCCCTGACGGCAGCGCCTCGCTGGTGCCCAACGTCGGCATCGTGGTCGGCGAGCAGGCCGTGCTGGTGATCGACACCGGCATGGGCACGCGCAACGGCGAGACCGTGCTGCGGGAGGTCGCCAAGGTGGGCAAGGACAAGAAGGGCAGACTGAAACCCATTTACATCGTGACCACGCACGTGCATCCCGAGCACGACATGGGCGCGCACGTCTTCCCGAAATCGAAGTTGATCCGCTCGAAGACCCAGCTGGAGGACATCGAAGCCGGCGCCGGCATGAACCTGGTGCCGATCTTCGCGGCGCGCTCGGATCTCAACAGGGAACTGCTGAAGGACGCCCATCACCGCAAGGCGGACATCGTCTTCGATGGCGCCCACACGCTCGACCTCGGCGGCCTGGAGGCACGCATCGGCTCGATGGGCACCAACCACACGCACGGCGACACGATCGTGCTGGTGGACGGCGTGCTGTTCGCCGGCGACATCGCCATGAAGCCGCAACCCTCGTTCACCAACCCGACCGCGACCATCACGCACTGGCTGGACAGCCTCGACGCGCTCGAAGCCATGCACCCCAACACCATCGTGCCCAGCCACGGCCCGATCGGCGGGCTGGAAATCATCCAGGGCTATCGCAGCTACCTGACCCGCATCCGCGACCGCACGGCCGAGCTCAAGCGAGCCGGCAAGACGCAGGACGAGGCCATCCAGACGATCACCGAGGAGATGTCCGCGCAGTATCCGGACAGGAACCGGCTCGCGGGCGCGATCCGCGCCGGCTACGCCGAGGCGAAGTAGCGGGACTGTCTAACCGGAGTTGGCCAGCCTGGGTCCCGCGATCGCGGCGCGCATCGCGGATATGGTGGCGCGGTAGTCCTTCGAACCGAAGATCGCCGAGCCCGCCACGAACATGTCCGCGCCGGCGCGCGCGATCTCGGCGATGTTGTCCACCTTGACGCCGCCGTCGATCTCCAGGCGGATGGGCTTGTTCAGCGCATCGATGCGCTTGCGCACGGCGCGCACCTTGTCGAGCACGCCGGGGATGAACTTCTGTCCGCCGAAGCCGGGGTTCACCGACATCAGCAATACCAGGTCGAGCTTGGGCAATGTGTAGTCGAGGAAGTCGACCGGGGTCGCCGGGTTCAGCACCAGGCCCGGCTTGCAGCCGTGCTCACGGATCAGCTCGATGGTGCGATCGACGTGCTCGGTGGCCTCGGGATGGAACGAGATGTACGTGGCGCCGGCCTTCGCGAAATCCGGGACGATGCGATCCACGGGCTTGACCATCAGGTGCACGTCGAGCGGCGCCCGGATGCCGTAGTCGCGCAGCGCTTCGCAGACCATCGGTCCGATGGTGAGATTCGGCACGTAGTGGTTGTCCATGACGTCGAAGTGCACGACGTCGGCGCCGGCCGCAATGACCGCCTCGACCTCCGCGCCGAGGCGCGCGAAGTCGGCCGAGAGAATCGAGGGCGCAATCCACGGAGTGAGCATGCGCTGCAGTCTACGCCTGTCGCGCGGCCTTGATCAGCTCGTAGGCCTCGATGATCTGCTGGGTGCGTTGCTTGGCGTGTTCGAGCATGGACTCGGGCAGACCATTCGCCTTGAGCTTGTCGGGATGGTGCTTGCTGAGCTGTCGGCGATAGGCCTTGGCCACGTCGGCATCCGAGGCCTTCGGGTCCACCTCCAGGATCTCGTAAGCCGCCTCGAGCCGCATGCCCCTGGGCGGGGGTGCCTGGGAGCCAGTCGAGCCGGCGCCCGCACGCGCACCGGCACGGAATTGCTCCCGCCGGATGCGCAGCACCGCCTCGATGTGCGCAAGCTCGAGCCGCGAGACATCGAGCAGTTCCGCGACGCGCTGGATCGTGGAGCGAGTCGGCCCCTGCATGTCCGTGCCTTCCAGCGCCGCGCGCACCTGGATCTCCAGGAACACGCGCAGCAGGTCCGGCCGATGCGCACACACGTCGGCGAGCTCGCGCACGGTGCCGTCGAGGTCGTAGTCGGCGCTCTTGCCGCGCGTGAAGTGACCGATGGCCGCGTGGATCTGCGCACCGTTGAGTCGCAGCTCGTTCATGACCTGCCGGGCGGCGGCGATCTCCGCCTCCGAGACGCGTCCGTCGGACTTGGCCACGTGGCCCATCACTTCGAACGTCGCCCTGAAGAAGCGCACGCCGATCTCCAGCGCTTCCTCGGCGGTGGTGACGCGCGGCCGCGGCGCCACGCTCATGTCGTAGAAGTGCCCGAGCAGCAGGCCGATGAGCAGGCCCCACGGACTGCCGCGAAACAGCAGCAGGCCGAGGATCGCGCCGACGAGTTTTCCGGTCATGCGCGCGCGGACGAATTGCTAAGATGCATGCCAGCTATGCTACACGACGCCGCGACTCGACCCGTTCACACCACCTCGCTCGAGGGCCTGAAGAAGATCCACGCCGGCAAGGTGCGCGACATCTACGAAGTCGACGCGGAATCCATGCTGATCGTGACCACCGACAGGTTGTCGGCCTTCGACGTGGTCTTGCCCGATCCGATTCCCGAGAAGGGTCGCGTGCTGAATTCGATCTCGAATTTCTGGTTCGCGCGCACCACGCACATCGTGCCGAATCACCTGACCGGGCGCGCCATCGCCGAGGTCGTGACCGATCCCGCCGAGCGCGCCCTGCTCGCCGACCGCGCCGTGATCGTCCGGCGCCTGAAGACCGTGCCGCTCGAGGCGGTGGTGCGCGGCTACGTGATCGGCTCGGGGTGGAAGGATTATCAGAAGACCGGCGCCATCGCCGGCATCAAACTACCCGCGGGCCTGAAGCAGGCCGCGAAACTGCCGCAGACCCTGTTCACGCCCTCGACCAAGGCGGCGCTCGGCGAGCACGACGAGACCATCAGCTTCGAGCAGGCGGTGGCGCTGGTGGGCGCGGAGCTCGCCGCGCGCGTGCGCGACACGGCCATCGCGTTGTACGAGTTCGCGGCCGCCCATGCGCGCCAGCGCGGCATCATCATCGCCGATACCAAGTTCGAGTTCGCGCAGGATGCGGACGGCTCGCTGGTGCTGATCGACGAGGTGCTGACGCCGGATTCCTCGCGCTTCTGGCCCGCGGACACCTATCGCGAAGGCACCAGCCCGCCCTCGTTCGACAAGCAGTTCGTGCGCGACTACCTGGAGACGCTCGACTGGAACAAGCAGGCGCCCGGGCCGCGGTTGCCGCCGGAGATCATCGAGAAGACCAGCGCGAAGTACCTCGAGGCCCTGCGACGCCTGACGACTTGAGTGGGGATAAAGGTGCCGGTGTAAAAAGTGGGGAAAGAAATTCATTCCCCACTTTTTACACCGGCACCTTTATCCCCACCCTCATCCCCACTTCCGCCAGCCGCGCGTGGATTTCGTGCACGCCGTCGGTCAACGCCGCCGGGCCCGGCTGCAGGATGATCGACGACTTGATCTCGTAGAGGTGCCCGTCGCGCACCGCGGGCACCGCGCTCCAGCCGGGCCTCGCCGCCACCTGCTCGGGACGGAATTTCTTGCCGCACCAGGAGCCGAAGATCACCTCCGGCGCGCGCCGCGGCACCTCGAGCGGGTCGGCGATGATGCGGTTCCTGCCGAGCGGTTCGCGCGCCAGCTCCGGGAAGCAATCTTCACCGCCCGCGATCTGCACCAGCTCCGATACCCAGCGGATGCCCGAGATCTGCGGCTCGTCCCATTCCTCGAAGTACACGCGCGGCCGCCGCGCAAAGCGCGCCGCGCTCGAGCGGATTTCGTCGAGCCCCGCCTGCAACCGCTCGACCAGCGCCGACGCCTTGTCGGCGCACCCCACCATCGCGCCGAGCGTCGCGATCATGCGCAGGATCTGCGCCACACTGCGGTGATTGAACACGTGCACCTCGATGCCCGCGCGGATCAACTCCGCGGCGATGTCGGCCTGCAGGTCGGAGAATCCCAGCACCAGGTCGGGCCGCAATTCCACGATCCTGTCGATCTTCGCGCTGGTGAACGCCGAGACCCTGGGCTTCTCGCGCCGCGCCCGCGGCGGACGCACCGTGAAACCGGAGATGCCCACGATGCGGTGCTCCTCGCCGAGCAGATAGAGCGTCTCGGTGGTCTCCTCCGTCAGGCAGACGATGCGGCTGGGATAGGCGGGCGCCATGCGCGGCCATCTTAGTCTTCCGGTATTCTCCCGGCCTCATGTACGTGGCGCTCTGGAACTGGCTCGACCGAATCCTGTTCGGCGAGCACTCCGCAGGCGACAATCCCGGCGCCATCGCGCTGCGGCTGTTGCGCTATCCCTACGCCATTCTGCGCGACCTGTCCCGCGGCCAGATCAACCTGTATGCCATGGGACTGGTGTACGCCACGCTGCTCTCGCTGATACCCCTGATCGCGTTCGCGTTCGCCGTGCTCAAGGCGTTCGGCGCCCATCGCGACCTGCAACCCATCATCTACGAGTTCTTCAAGCCGGTGGGGGCCAGCGCTGGCGAGCTCACCCGGCGCGTCATGGAATTCGCCGATCGCGTGAGCACGGGCATCGTGGGTTCCCTCGGCCTCGCGCTGCTGCTGTGGACCTTGCTGGGCACGATCAAGAAGGTCGAGGACGGCTTCAATTTCGTGTGGCGCGTGGAGCACGCGCGCAGTTTCGCGCGGCGCATCACCGAATACGTGGCGTTGCTGATCGTCGGCCCGATCGTGATCGTCAGCTTCATCGCGCTGGCGCATCGGGCGCTCGACACCGCCACGGCCGGCATAGGTCGCTACATGCCGTTCTGGGACCGGTTCACGACGTTCGCGATCGAGTTGTCGCCATACGCGATGGTCACCGCGATCTTCACGGCCGTGTACATGTTCGTGCCCAACACGCGCGTGAAGTGGAAGCCGGCGCTGGTCGGCGGGCTCACCGGCGGCGTGCTCTGGGCGGCCGTGGGCAAGGTGTTCACGGCGCTGGTGGTCTACTCGACGCGGCTGACCATCGTGTACGCCGGCTTCGCCATCATCGTGGCGGCGCTGCTGTGGACCTACTTCGGCTGGCTGATCCTGCTGATCGGCGCGCAGCTCTCGTTCTACGTGCAGCATCCCAACTATCTGCGGCTCGGACTCACCGAGCTCAGGCTCTCGGCCGTGCAGCGCGAGCAGCTCACGCTCAAGATCATGTACCTGATCGCGCGCGCTTACCGCGACGGCCGCACGCGCTGGTCGGTGGACGGCCTGGCGCACGAACTCGGCATGCCCGGCATCGCCGTGTCGCGCATCGTCAATTCGCTCGAGGATGCCCGGCTGGTCACGCTGACAGACGACGAATGCCTGCTGCCGGCGCGCGACCTGGGTCAGATCACGCTGCAGGAAATCCTGCACATCGCCCGCAACGAGAAGGCGGGCCAGGTGACGCCGCGAGTGCTCAAACTACCCTCGGTGGACGCATTCGCCGCCAAGGTCGACGAGGCCTGGAGACAGAGCTGCGGCGAGATGACGCTGCGCGACCTGGTCGAGGAATAAATGGGGACATTCTCCGTTTCCTAGCAAACGGGGACAGACCTGAGAGGTTCGCGCCGCGACCCGCCGCCATCGCTCAGGCCTGTCCCCGTTTGCTAGGAAACGGAGAATGTCCCCATTAACGCCAGAGCTTGCGGCTGGCGAGGCGCGCTCCTTCGGCCATCGCGCCGAGCTTCATGTACACGATGTCCGGATCCACGGCGCCAAAGCCGGCGAACGTACTGAAGCCGCAATCCGACCCGGCCATGATGCGCTCGCGGCCGACGATGTCGGCGAACCTGAGCAGCCGCTCGGCCACCAGTTCCGGGTGCTCGACGTAGTTGGTCGTCGAGCTCAGCACCCCCGGGACGAGGATCTTGTCGTCCGGCAGACGCGCTTCCTTGAACACGATCCACTCGTGCGCGTGGCGCGGATTGGCCGCCTCGAACAGCAGCGCCTGCGGCTTGGCCTTGAGCAGCACGGGCAACAGGTCGCGCATCGGCACATCGTGATGGTGCGGTCCCTCGTAGTTGCCCCAGCAGCAGTGCATGCGCACGCGCGTGCCCGGGATGTTGCGCAAGGCATGGTTCAGCACCTCGACGTGCCGCTCGGCCCGCGCCAGGTATTCCTGCACCGTGGCGTCGCGATACATGGTGTGCCGGCCCATGCCGAGGTCCGGCGCGTCGATCTGCACCAGGAATCCGGCGGCGACGATGGCCTCGTATTCGATGCGCAGCGCTTCGGCCACGGCCTCGAGATATTCGTCCGCGCTCTCGTAGAAATCGTTCGGCTGGAACAGCGCGATCACGCCGGGTGAGGCCGCGTTCAGGAATGCATCGGCGGGTTGCCCCGCCGACACCCCGCGCGAGAAATTGCGCAGGTCCTCCTGCAAAGGTTCGAGTGTCCTGGTACGGATCTCGCCGACGCAGCGCGGCCGGCGGTACTTCGCCGTGGAGCCCAGTTTCGCCAGCTTTTCCAGCAGGCGCGGAAATTCCACCAGGTCCTGGCCTGGCTCCCGCGGCGTGTCGCCGTCGAAGCCGGTGAACCGGTCGGCCACGTAGGTGGCATAGCTGATCTTGCTCATCTCGCCGTCGCTGACCACGTCGACGCCGGCCGCGACCTGCTTCTTCACCACGTCGACCACCGCGTCGGCGATGACCTGCGCCGCGGCTGCGGGGTCCGCGATCGTGCCGTGCTCCCGCCCGAACAGCACGTCGGTGACCGCCTGCGAGCGCGGCAGGCTGCCGACGTGCGTGGTCAGGATGCGCTCCGTGCTGGTGCGCATCAACGATACACGTTGTTGGACGTGTGATCGCCCGCCAGCCAGCGCTTGAGTTCGGTGTGCGCCTTGGCCTGCGCCTCGCGATTGATCTTCTCGACTTCCGGATGATCGAGCGTGAATTCGACGATCATGCCGTTCGGATCGGTGACGTACACCGAGCGGCAATAGCCGTGCTCGAGCACGAACGACTGCGGCTCCTGGTAACCCGCGTCCTTCAGGCGCTGCTCGATGCCGGCCTGGGTTTCGCGGTCCACGTTGAGCGCGATGTGGTGGAACGGCGTGAACGGCATCTGCGGGCCGAACTGCTGCTGGTCGCCCGGGTCGGCGAACTGGAAGAAGGCGAGCGCGCCACCGTCCCCCAGCCCGAAGAAGCAATGCGCGTAGGTACGCTCGGCGCCGAACAGCACGTCCTTCTCGCACCAGGTGGCCAGCAGCGGCAGGCCGATGACCTCCTCGTAGAACTTGCGCGTCGCCTCGAGGTCCTTCGACACGTAGGCCGTGTGGTGCAGGCGCGAGGGCAATTTCGCTTTCGTGGCCATGACTATCTACTCCGTTCAGAAATCGTAGGTGAATTCCACGCCGTAGCGCCGCGGCAGCGCGCGGAACAGGAATCCGCCCGGCGAGAACTCGGCGTTGTATTTCTCGTCGGTGAGGTTCTTCGACCAGGCCGTGAC
>DASTHJ010000320.1:0-2905 GCA_035718265.1 Steroidobacteraceae bacterium
CGCTCCGGGCGTCAAACGTAGGATTGGAAAACGGCGAAACCAATTCAGCGACCTTCTTTCTCGGGCTCGATACCGGCCCTGTTATATCGGGAAACCGGTGTCATCTTCAATGCTCCTGCGGGACATTGCACGTCAAATCGGCCCGGGCGACCCGCGGGCCCACGGGCGCGGGCCGGGTTCACGCGGCGTGCACATCAGGTCCCCTGCTGGATGAACGGCACCTTTTCGAACAGCCGGCGCTCGGCACCGCGCGGATCGTCGGCCAGCCGGGACTGCACGTCGAAGATCATGGTCTGGCGGCGCGGCATGCCGTACGGCTGCCAACCGGGCAGGCCAGGGTAGTTAGGATCGCCGGCACGCATGAAGGCGAGCAGCGCCTGCTGCATGGTCGCCGAGACGCGCCGCGCGGCTGCGCCGTCGCCGGTGTGCGCGCCCCTGGCGGTCAGCGTGCCGAACATCAACGGGATGTCGAGCGCGTGGCAGGCGCCCCACTTGCCGTCGTCCTCGGGCGAGCCCCAGTCGAGCTGGTAGGCGTACGCCGGCGCACCCTGCTGCGCGCGCAGCTCGGCCTCGACGATCGCCGCGCGCCAGGAGCGGCCGGCGGTGGTCGCCGAGAAGAACACGTCGACCGGCGAGTAGTGCGGGTACAGGCGCCGGTACTCGGCGACCACCAGGTCACCGGAGATGTCGACACGCAGCTCCTGCTCGAGCTTGCGCGGCAGCTCCTCCCAGCCGACCGTCCATGCCGCGGCATCGCCGCGGCCGATCAGCGAGCGCGTCTCGTCGTGCGTGTTGCCGATCATCATCGGGATACCCGCGGACTGCGGTGGCGCATCTGGATAGAACGGGTGACGCGTCAGCGTGCGCTCGTCGAGCACCGGTCCCATGTAGCAGGTGCCGCGTCCGATGTACGGATCCACCGTGGCGGCGTGCGCGGCCAGCAGCTCGGCGAGCGGCATGCGCGCCAGTTCCGCAGCCCGCGCCACGGGAATCCCGGCCTTGTCGAGCAGTTCGCGGGTGCGGCCGGCGGCATGCAGCGGGCCCGAGGCCGTGAGCTGCTGGCCGCTCATCGTGACGGCGCGGTGGAACAGCCCGGCGGCTTCGCGGATCGCCATGAGGGTCGCGATCTTGGCGCCGCCGCCCGACTGGCCCAGCAGGGTGACGCAGCGCGGATCGCCGCCGAACAGCGCGATGTGCTCGCGCACCCAGCGCAGCGCCAGCACCAGGTCCAGCATGCCGGCGTTCCCCGAGTCGGGGAATCCGGGTAGATAGAGGTAGCCGCACAGGTTCAGGCGATGATTGAGGGTGACGACCACGACGTCGCTGCGCCGGCAGAGCGTCGCGCCATCGTACAGCGGGTTCGACCCGGAGCCGCTCGAGTAGGCGCCGCCATGGATGTACACCAGCACCGGGCGCGGACTCGCGGGCTTCGCGCGCGGCGCGACCACGTTGAGGAACAGGCAATCCTCGGACTGGTTCGGCTCGGATCCGTGCTGCGGGCTCGCGGCGCCGAATTCGCGCGCGTCGGCGACGCCGCGCCACGGCTCGGGCGGCAATGGCGGCTGGAAACGCCGCGGCCCGGTATCCGCCCCGTAACGGATGCCGCGAAACACCTGCAGGTCGTCGTCGAGATAACCGCGCACGCGTCCGGCGCGCGTGCGCACGACCACGTCGCGGCCTGCGGCCCACGCCAGCGGCGCTGCGCAGGTGCCCAGCGCCAGCCCGGCCTGCAGCAGGCGGCGGCGGCCGGGGTCGGTCGAATGCGGGCTATGGCTGCGCATTGGCGAGCGCCCAGGTTTCCACGAGCTGCGGCCATGCGGCCGCGTCCAGCCCGGCGATGCCGCGCATGCCGAAGCCATGTCCGCCGCGGTCGAAGACGTGCAGCTCGCTGCGCACGCCGGCGGCGCGCAACGCGCCGAACATCAGCAGCGAATTCTCCACCGGCACCGCCTCGTCATCCGCAGCGTGCACGAGCAACGTGGGCGGCGTGGCGGCGCTGACCTGCAGGTGCGGCGAATAGCGAGCCAGCTGTGCTGCCGGCACGCCCGCGGCCTGCAGCTGTGCGGCCGAACCGCCGTGCGCCGCGGCACCGGTGGTCGCGATCACCGGGTACATGAGAACCGCGAAATCCGGGCGCGCCGACAGGTCGTCGGCCGCGTCCTGGCGTGGATAGGCGAGGGAAGCTTCGGTGATGAGTCGCGCGACGAGATGGCCGCCTGCCGAGAAGCCGATGACGCCGAAGCCGGCGGGAGTCGCGCCGCGATGCCGGCTGCGCAGCAGCCGCAGGGCGCGCATCGCATCGTGCACCGGAGCGTCGGGACCCGCCGCCCAGCCGTCCGCCGGCATCCGGTAGCGCAGGACCGCGCATTCGAAGCCGCGCCGTGCGAACCATTCGGCGGACTCGAAACCCTCCTTGTCGATCACCACGCGCACGTATCCGCCGCCGGGAACGATCAGCAACGTGATGCCGTTCGGCTTGCCCTGCGCGTGGAACAGCGTCACCAGCGGTTGCGTGACGTGCTCGGCGATGCGATCGCGCAGCGGGCCGTCGGGCGCGCGCTCGACGAGCTGCTGCCGCACCTCCACGTGCTCTGCGCCGGGCACGCCCGCGGGCCACAGCGCCACGGTCTCTCCGCCGGGCTCGGCCGTGGGGACAGCCGCGGCGATTCCGGCTTCCGATGTGCTCATGATGAGTGCCGCGACGATGAGCGGATTGCAACGGACTGGCAACTTCATGCGACGAGTATGCCGTTGGCGTCAATTGAAAAGGGGACAGTCCCCGCGGACTGCCCCCGTGCTTCGGGTCCGGCGCCCCGCGGCCCCGGACGGGGCGCCGCGGGGCGGAGACTTTCCCGCTCTAACTAGAACTTGAACCTCCCGCCGAGGAAGAACTGGCGGCCCTGGT
>DASTHJ010000321.1:0-5053 GCA_035718265.1 Steroidobacteraceae bacterium
CTCTTGAGCGTCCAGCCGGTGATTGCCCCGAGTGAGTCCCGTTGCGCGGAAAGCGTGTAATCCATATCGGCGGCGGGCTGAAAGATTCCACCGGTCTCGTTGAACGGGATGCGCTCGCCGTCCGGCCTGAAGACGAATGCCGATGCAATCGCGCCTTCATCGTAGTATCGAATCGATTGAAAGTAGGTTGCCGTCCAGGCTACGCCCACGGGAGCGGGTGGTAACCCCGCGGTGGTCGGATCAGTAGAGTTGCCGATGGCCGCAGCTTGCCAGCTGTTGAAATACCGCGTGAATTCGAGGGGCGATGCACCGCTGGCCCGGTAGTCAGACTCCCTCTGGCGCTTGTTGCCGCTGGCGATCTCGATCGGATTTCCTTTGTTCACTCCTCCCTTGCAGTCTGGACACTTGCCCGGATCGGCTTCCGACCACGGGTTGGCGCAGTACGGGCCAATCACCGGTGGACCGGCGGAATAGATGCGCGTGTAGCCGCTTGGGCATTTGATGTCCCGCGTCTGCAACATGTTCAAGCCAATGTTGCTGTACGGTGTACCCGATGCGGGGCAAGGCGTGAGCTTCGCCGTGTAGTACATGCGATGCTGTCGCATGTAGGGTATGCCGTAGCTCAAAAGAGGGGACGTCTGGCCCGACGTGATCCATGGACCCGGGACATGATCGAGGGCATTGCCTGTGTTGGTCCATTCGCAGTAGTAGAACGTCGCTTCAAGAGCGGATTGAGCTTCCGAAAATGATGAGAATGGATTTCCGGGGACGGGGTAGCCACCAAACTTTTCGGGATAAAATCTCCACTTGGTGGGGGTCATGCTCACGCACTGCGAACCGGCCGAATTGCAGAGATATTTCGCGTCGACCGCGTGTGCCTTCGTTGCGCCAAGTCCAAGATGAATAGCGG
This sequence comes from Steroidobacteraceae bacterium, assembly GCA_035718265.1. GTDB lineage: Bacteria > Pseudomonadota > Gammaproteobacteria > Steroidobacterales > Steroidobacteraceae > CADEED01. The sequence goes on from DASTHJ010000321.1 coordinate 911, forward strand.
CGCAGATCAGCAAGAGGACAAATAAATTGCTGCGACGGCACATGTGATGCTCCGATGAGTGCTTCCTCATCGAAGAATGTGTCGCGAGTCAGGAGAATCTCTCACTCGGCGGGAGAAATTCCTTAGGGTGAATTTGAACTGAAGTCATTCAAATTTGGCTTGACTTCAGTCGGCCTATGCGTTTCCGAAAATTGGCGATGCGTGCGATGCAGCGAATTTTGAGTGGCTAGTGGCAGAGAAGGCCTGTACCCAGCCGGTAGTTTGGGATTGCTCGACCATACGACAGCCGCATGATGTCCTCTCGCGGTCATGACGCGCCTGCGCCCCTGCAAGCGATCGAATCTCGGATACCCGGGTTGGTTCCTCCAACCCACTGATTCGCTCGCAATCAACGAATCGCGAATCAATACCTCAGGATCCGATTCGACCGCGCCGCCGGTTTCGACACCGCGAGCCCGAACTCTCCATTGAACCCGTTCGACATCTTCATCACGCGCGGCGGACCCGAGCTGCCGCTGGCCGCCGGGCACGTCTGGTTGTTGCTCGCCCTGAAGGCCAGTGCCGCGGCGATGCGCCCCTCGCCGGCGTCGCCCATCGGATGCTCGAAGTCGTCCGCCACCGAGCAGCCCGGCACCGAGGTGCCACGACTGCCGGCCGGCGTGTTCGCCGGCGAGAAGCCGTCGGAGTAGTCACCGAAGTTCGCGGCGTTCTCACCGCGGAACTGGATGCTGAAGTAGGTCGTGCCGCAGTTGTCCGTGGGATAGAAGCCATACGGCTTGCCGCAGGTGGTCGAGCCGATGATGTACACCTCGACGTTCACGCCGCGCAGGCTGTTGATGATGGATTCGCTGGCCGAGCAGGTGCCGGGGCCGGTGATGATGTACACGCGATCGAGGTTCAGCGTGGGCAGCGCCTGTCCGGGCGTGACGTAACCCGGCTGGCCCGGCGCGACGAAGCCGAGCGTCTTGTCGTGGAAGGGCGTGGGTGTCAGCAGCTCGTCGGTGATCGGATTGCGCGTCGGGTACTTGTCGTTGAACACGATCTTCTCGAACGTGCGACCGGCCGTCAGCGTGGTGTTGGCGATCATGTAGGCCGTCTCGCTGGCCATGTCGAGATAGCCGCCGCCGTTGTAGCGCAGGTCGAGGATCAGGTCGGTGGCGCCGGCGTTCTTCACCGTGTTGATGGCGGTGATGAGCTGCGCCTCGGCGGTCGCGATGTGATCGTTGAACTGGATGTAGCCCACCGGGCCCGAGGCGCTCGACAGCGTCGTGGCGATCGGCACGGGCACGTGCGTGATGTTCTGCGAGGTCAAGTTCACGGTGCGCGTGGCGCCCGTGGTGTCCTTCACCAGGAAACTGTGGTTCTGTCCGGTGGCCGCGGGGAACAGGCCGTCGTTCAGGACGTCGACGATCGCCTGCGTGTTGCCGTTGACGGCGTCCTGACCATCGACCTGCAGGATTTCGTCGCCGCGCTGCAGCTGCGCGGCCGCCGGCGTGCCCGGATCCGTGAAGGCCACGACGATGCGCCGCGGCGGAAAGGGCGCGAGTATCGCGAACTCGGCGCCGTAGCCGGCTTCGGTGCCACCCTCGGACAGGGCCTCCCATACGTCGGTGTCGTAGGTGAAGTGGAACTTGTCCTTGGGCTGACCGGACGTGGTGGTGGCGTTGGTCTTCAACAGGTCGAAGTACTGCAAGGTGGAGTACTGCGACGGATCGCGGTCGGTCACCTCGTCGTACCAGAGGTAGAATTCGTTGGTCCAGGAGCGCAGCCAGTTGTTCTCGTCGGTGCGCGTGCCCGGGCGGTCCATCGTGCCGGGCCGCGGATTGACGCACATCTGGTCGAAGTTCGCCGAGGGCTTGAAGACGCCGGCCTGCCAGCTGCCGTTGCCGCCGCCGAAGCCGCCGCCGGGATTGCCGCCACCTCCGCCGCCGCCACCACCGCAGGACGCAAGTGCGCCGAGAATGGGAAGCAGCAATACCCTGAATCTGGCATGGGTTCTCATTCTTCCTCCCTGTGCGGGACTTCGATCTTCAATAGGCGCAATATGCCGGGGGCCGAGCAAACTACAAACCGTCGCCGACGGGCTACGGGCTAAGTCTCAGTATGAATCGTCACCTTCGACCATTCGGACTGAAGTTAGGTCCCCCGCAGGCGGGGGCAGTCTACTTCCCTTTGCACTTCCTCGCTGTCGGCGTGGGATTCGCCCTGCTGATCGCACAACAGGGGGTGGGCGCCTTCTGGCCCGCCACCGGCGTGCTGCTCGCGTTCCTGCTGCTGTACCCGGCCCGCTACTGGCCGGCGCTGCTCGCCTTCGGCTTCGCGTCCGAAATCCTCGGGAACGAAGTGTTCGCGCCGGCCGAATTGCCGTACACGATGTCGGGCCTGCTGTTCTTCGTCAAGTTCGCGGCCGGCCTGCTCGGGGTCGGGCTCATGCATGTGACGATCCGCGGGCCGATTTCCTTTGCCCGGCTGCGCCACGTGCTGGGATTCACCGTCGCGGCGGTGGTATCGACGCTGGCCTGCGCCGTGGTGGCCGTCAGCCTGCGCGGCGGCGTCGCTGCCGACCGGGAATTCTGGCTGGCGGTGCAAAGCTGGTGGATCGGCGACCTGCTCGGTGCGGTCATCGTCACGCCGCTGATCCTCACGATCGGCTTCCATGGCCTCGCGGTCACTTCCTCGGTGCGCGGCGGACGCGCGGCTACCTACTCGGCGTTCGCGGTGCTGCTGGTGCTGCTCGGCGCAGTGTTCCTGCGGCCGCACAACTCGCGCACTTCGCCGCTCGACGTGCCCTACATCGTCTATCCAGTGCTGGTGTGGATCGCGATGGTGGGCGGGCCGCGGCGCACGGCGTTGGCCGCGGGCATCGCGGTGGCGAGCGCGGCGCTCGCCACGACGCACGGTCTGGGCCCGTTCGGCGGCACCTATGAATTGCAGACGTTCCTCGCGCTGTGCGTGCTGCCGGTGCTGCTGCTGCAGGCGTTGATGGCCGAGCGCGACGTCGCCATCCAGCAGGCGCGGCAAAGCGATGAGCGTTATCGCGCGTTCATCGCCAACAGTTCCGAGGCGATTTTCCGCGCCGAGCTGGCCGAGCCCCTGCCGGTGACGCTGCCGGCGGACGAGCAGGTGGCCTGGGTCCGCAAGCACGGCTACGTCGCCGAGTGCAATGCGGCGTTCATGGTGGCGCTGGGCGTCAAGGACTCGCCGAGCCCGATCGTCGGCACGCGGCTCGCGGACCATCCCACCTGGTCGCGCGTGTACATCGAGCGCATCCGCGAGGCCATTCGCAACGGCTACCAGGTCCGCAACATCGAGCACGTGGTGCACGGACCCTATGGCCTGGACCGCGTGCTGTTGATCTCCATGATCGGCATCATCGAAAACGGTCACGTGGTGCGCTTCTGGGGCAGCGGCCGCGACGTCACCGCGATGCGCGAGGCCGAGAACGCGCTGGCGCAGCACGACTCGCAGCTGCGGGCGCTGGCCACCGAGATTACGCTCGCCGAGGAGCGCGCCCGCCGCAAGCTCGCCGCGGAGCTGCACGACGGACCGGCGCAGAACCTGACGGGCATCAGCCTGTCGCTGGCCGCGATCAAGCGCGGCCTCACGGACCGCGCGCTGCTCGAGCGGGTCGTGGAGATCGAGCAGGTGCTGGCCGACACCACGCTGCAGACACGCACGCTGATGCTGGAGCTGGCGCCGCCCGGACTGCACGAGAGCGGCCTGATCGAGGCGCTGCGCTGGCTGGCGGATCGCGTGCGGCAGCAACAGCGATTGCTGGTGTCGGTCGAAGACGACGGCTCGCCCAAGCCGCTCGAGGATTCCGTGCAGGTCCTGCTGTTCCAGACGGTGCGCGAGCTGCTGCAGAACGTGATCAAGCACGCGCGATCGAAGCGCGCCACGGTGCGCTGCGCGGTGAATCGCGACCAGCTGGTGCTCGACGTGCTCGATCCCGGCGTGGGCTTCGAAGTGAACAGCATCAACCGATTGCCCACGCGCCATGGTGGATTCGGCTTGTTCAACATCCGCGAACGGCTCAAGCTCATGGGCGGCAACATCGACATCCACTCGGTGATCGGCGAGGGCACCACGGTGCGCATCCGCGTGCCGCTCAAGTCGCAGCACGGGTTGTTCGATGAGGCGCTG
>DASTHJ010000322.1:0-8982 GCA_035718265.1 Steroidobacteraceae bacterium
GCCGCAGTTGCGGCTGGTCTGGGAACTCGTAGCGGAAGCCCACGCCGTCGTCGAACACGCGGAACACGACGATCAGCGAGCGGCCGTCACTGTCGCGAAGCGTGGCGCGCATCTCGCTGCCATGGTTGCGCACGAAGCGGCGCTCGCCCCACGGCTGCTCCCAGGTGTCGTCGAAGCTGCGCCGGGACGTGGCGGTGATCTTGAAATTCCGCTCGAGCTTGAAGGCGTCCGCGAGGATGAAGCCGAGCCGCGACCATTCGACCAGCGCATGCTGGTTGCGGTCGATGCGGTACTCCGGCCGGCCGTCGTTGTCGACGCGCAGCCTCACCACGATGTTCTTCGACGGCGAGCTCACGGACGCGGGCGCCGCCGGCGATTGCGCGTGCAGCACCACGCTGAACAGCAGCGCGCCGATCGCGGACAGGATGATCCGTCTCATGGCCGCGCCTCCACGCACGCCACGTAGCCGAGCGGCGGCAGCGTGAGCTGCACGCTGCCGGGCGCATCCGGCTTCGGGCAATCGCCCGTGATGGACGTGAAATTTTCCGTCGAGGTTTCGATGGCCACGCGCGCCGTGACGGGTGAAGTGGACGTGTTTAATGCCACGAGGATTTCCCTGCCCTGGTTGCCGATGCGAGATGCGGCGAACAGGCCGGGCTCGCGCGATTGCGCGCGCACCACCTGCCGTCCGCGGCGCAGCTCGGAATATTGCTTGCGCCACGCGGACAGGCGCGCGATCTGCTGGTAGAGCGGATGCAGCGCGTTGAAATTGTCGACCGCCGTCGTGGCGTCGGTGCCGAGCAGTGGCTGATCGTTGTAGCTCGCGACCTGGCTGGCGAACATGTCCTGGCGCGCCGCCTGGTCGACGTCGTGTCCGACGAAGCCCTGCTCGTCGCCGTAGTACACCACCGGCACGCCGCGCAGCAGGAACAGCATGGCGTTCGAAAGCATCAGCCGCTGCAGGGTCTCCTCCGGGCCGGCCTGCGGCCGCGCGCGTTCCAGCAGCCACGCGAAGCGGCCGAAGTCGTGGTTGCCCGTGAACGTGGGCAGGCGCATGGCCGCCGGCGCGCCGCCCTCGTACAAGCCATCGTCGGCGAACAGCCGGGCGAGTACCTCGGTGCCCGCATCCCGGGCCAGCACCTGCTCGACGGCGCGTGCGAAGGCGAAGTCCAGCACCGAGGGCAGCCGGTCGACGCGCGTGTGCCGCGCGAGCTGCGCCACGTCGACGCTCTCGGCCGCCACTTCGCCGAAGATGTGGAAGTTCGGGATGCCCCGGGCGCGCGCCCGCTTCTGCATGGCCGGCGCGAACGCGCGCCAGAACTCGGGATTCACGTGGCGCGCGGTGTCGATGCGGAAGCCGTCGATGCGGTAGCGCGCGATCCAGTCGCCGTAGATGTCGATGAATCCCTGCACCACGCGCGGGTTCTCGGTCATCAGGTCGTCGAGTCCGAAGAAGTCGCCGAGCAGCGAGCTTTCGCCCCAGAAATCCGAGTTGCCGCGGTTGTGATAGTAGATCGGCGAGTTCAGCCAGGCCGGCACCTTCACGTTGGTCTCGGCCGGCGGCACGAACGGCGTGTAGGCATAGTTCGGATCGTCGAGCCGCGCGAAATTCTCGCTCGTGCGCACTCCGTCGCCGGCGAAGCCGTCGTTGATCGCCGGCCCGGAAGGCCCGCCTCTGCGCGTGTACGGGAAATCGGCGCGCGATCGATATGGACAGGCGGCATTCACGCACTCGCGGTACTGGATCACGTCCGCGGTGTGGTTGGTGATGATGTCGAGATACACCTTCATGCCGCGTGCGTGCGCGGCCTCGACGAAGGTCTTCAGGTCGTCGTCGCTGCCGAAATGTGGATCGACGCGCGTGAAGTCGGTGATCCAGTAGCCGTGATAGCCGGCGCTCTCCTCTCCGGGTCCGCCCTGCACGGGCTTGTTCTTGTAGATGGGTCCGAGCCAGATGGCCGTGGCGCCGAGGCCCTGGATGTAATCGAGCCTGGAGGTCAGGCCCTTGAGGTCACCGCCGTGATAGAAGCCCTTGTGCGTGGGATCGAAGCCGGTGGCCAGGCGATCACCCTGCAGGCCGCCCTGGTCGTTGGACGCATCGCCGTTGGCGAAGCGGTCCGGCAGCACGAAGTAGACGATCTCATCTTCGGCAAGCCGATCGCGGTAATCGGCGGCGGAAGCGTACGTGAAACTGCAAATCGCGAGCCAGGCCAGTCGCCGCATCGTTCCCCCGGTGTGAGAACGCGAACTGTACTGCAGGCGGCGCGCGCCGTGCGCCATGCATACGTATGCGAGTGAGAGGTGGAACCGATGCGTCGGCGGCCGTGAGAATCGTCACGGCCGACGACGCCGGTTGGGGTCCGCGCCCCGCGGGATCAGACGAAGCGGTTGACCAGGTTCTCGAGCATCTCCTGGCGGCCCGACTGCGGCTTGGGATTGATGTTCGCCGCCACGGCGGCATCCGAGATCGACGCCAGCGAGGCGTCCTTGGCGTGGATCTTCTTGCCGAGCTCGCCGTCCCACTTCGCGTAGCGCTGCTCGACGAACTTGTCGATGCCGCCGTTCTCGATGAGCGCCGCGGCCGACAGCAGCGTGCGCGCCAGGATGTCGAGCCCGCCGATGTGGCCGTGGAACATGTCCACCGCGTCGATCGACTGGCGGCGCACCTTGGCGTCGAAGTTGAAGCCACCGGTGGTGAATCCGCCGGCCTTCAGGATGCGGTACATGGCCAGCGTCATGTCGAGCGGATCGTTGTGGAACTGGTCGGTGTCCCAGCCGTTCTGCGGATCGCCACGGTTGATGTCGATCGAACCGAAGATGCCGAGCGCATCGGCCATCGCGATCTCGTGGTCGAAGCTGTGACCCGCGAGCGTCGCGTGGTTGGCCTCGATGTTCACCTTCACCTCGTTCTCGAGACCGTTCTTCTTGAGGAAGCCGTACACGGTCGCGGTGTCGAAGTCGTACTGGTGCTTGGTGGGCTCGTGCGGCTTGGGCTCGATGAGGATCGTGCCCTTGAAGCCGATCTTGTGCTTGTGCTCGACTACGAGCTGCAGGAAGCGGCCGAAGTTCGCGAGCTCGCGCTTCAGGTTGGTGTTGAGCAGCGTGTCGTAGCCCTCACGCCCGCCCCACAGCACGTAGTTGGAACCCCCGAGGCGCTTGGTCGCATCCAGGCAATGGCGCACCTGCGTGGCCGCGAACGCCCAGACTTCCGGATCCGGATTGGTCGACGCGCCGCCCATGTAGCGCGGGTGCGAGAACAGGTTGGCCGTGCCCCAGAGTAGTTTGACGCCGGTCTCGTTCTGCTTCTTCTCGAGACGGTCGACGGTCTTCGCGAGGTTCTCGACGTGCTCCTTGATGTTGGCGGCCGCCGGCATCGCGTCCACGTCGTGGAAGCAATAGAACGGCGTGCCGAGGCGCGTGAAGAAATCGAACGCCGCGTCCATTTTCATCCAGGCCGCGGCCTGGTCCATGACGCCCGCATTCCACGGGCGGTCGAAGGTACCGGCGCCGAAGATGTCGTGGCCGTTCCAGGCGAAGGAATGCCAGTAGCACACGGCCGGACGCAGGAGATCCTCCATGCGCTTGCCGAGCACGATCTGGTCCTTGTTGTAGTAGCGGAACGCCAGCGGATTGTCCGACTTCAGACCTTCGAACTTGATGGGCGGCACCGCGCCGAAATAGGACGTGGTCTGTGGCAGGGGCTGTGCGGTCGACATGATCAAACTCCTCGGAATCTTGGTCGAAGGTCCTGATAAATCTGCGAAAAGCAACGGCGTTTCGGGGCCAGCCGCTCGATGTCGCGCTGGTTGGGCTCCACCACGACCCGCACCGGCGGCGGCTGGCATACATCCTCCGCCCGTTCGCCGGTCTTGGCTATCCGGGCGAGCCGGGCAGCGCCGAAGGCGGGGCCCACTTCGGAGGCGTCGCGATAAATGAGCGGCCGGCGGATTGCGGCGGCCAGCACGCCGCCCCACCACATCGAGCGCGCGCCGCCGCCGATCACCGAGATCTTGTCGATCGTGGCACCCGCCTCGATGAGCACGTCGAGCCCGTCGGCGAAGGCGAAGGCGACGCCCTCGAGCACCGCCTGGCCGATGGCCGCGGCATCGGAGTCGTGGTTCAGGCCGAACAGCACGCCACGCGCCGCCGGGTCGTTGTGTGGCGTGCGCTCGCCGGACAGGTACGGCAGGAAGATCTCCGGACCGTCGAGGCTCGCGCGCTTCTCGACCTTGGAGAGCAGCTCCGCAGCGTCCTTCGTGCCGGTGAGCTTGACCGCCCAGTCCACGCAGGAGGCCGCCGACAGCATCACGCTCATCTGGTGCCAGAGATTCGGCAGGCAGTGGCAGAAGGCGTGCACGGCCTTCGCGGGATTCGGCAGGAATTTCGGCGTGACCAGGAACAGCACGCCCGAGGTGCCGAGCGACAGGAACGCATCGCCGGGCGCGATCACGCCGATGCCCGCGGCGCCCGCGGCATTGTCACCACCGCCGCCGGCGACCGGCACGGAGTCCATGCCCCAGTCGGCGGCGACTTCCTTGCGCAGCTTGCCGGTCTGATCCGAGCCTTCGACGAGGCGCGGCATGTGCGATTCGTCCAGGCCCGTGGCCGCGAGCATCTCCGGCGACCACTTGCGCCGGCCCACGTCCACCCAGAGCGTGCCCGCGGCATCGGAGCAATCGCTGGCCTTCTCGCCGGTCATCAGCAGGCGCACGTAGTCCTTGGGTAGCAGTACGCAGCGCGTCTGCTTGAACAGCTGCGGCTCGTTCTCGCGCACCCAGACGAGCTTCGGTGCGGTGAAGCCGGGCATGGCGATGTTGCCGGTGATCTCGCGCGAGCGCGGCTCGGCCTTCTCGAGCGCGGCGCATTGCTGCTCGCTGCGGCCGTCGTTCCAGAGGATCGCGGGGCGCAAAGGCTTGTCGCCGGCGTCCAGCAGCGTGGCGCCGTGCATCTGGCCGGAGAGGCCCACGGCGCGCACCTTGCGACGCGACTCGGCCGGCAGCGCCTTGACGGCCGCGTTCGTCGCGTTCCACCAGTCGGCGGGGTTCTGCTCCGACCAGCCCGGATGGGGCCGCGACACGTTGAGCGGCGCCGACGCCTGTTCGACTACCGTGTCCTTGTCATCGACGATGACGGCCTTGACACTGGACGTGCCGATATCGATGCCGAGATACATCTGCCCCCTCGCTGAAAAAAGCGCCGGTAACGCTACCAGAAATGTCCCGACAGAGGCAGCCGGAGGTCCTCAGGGCGTGTAATTTTCACGGCTGCGGTGGCCGGGCCGCCACATGGCGGACTGGACAGAAAGTCCGCTCGTCCTTGCCATCGACTGCCCGGATGCACCGGCTGGGCAGTCCCTCGAATTCGGCCACGGCGAAGTTGGCCGTCAGCGTCACCTGCTCGCCAAACCGCGTGCGCTGTACGAGCCGGTCTGAGGTCAGCCATTCGAACGAGGTCAGCGGCAGGGTCGCGATGCGCTCGTGCAGCGGCTGGAAGAACGCGAGCAAGGGCACCAGCGATGCCCGCCATTGCGCGAGCAGCCGACGATCCATGGCCCAGATGGAAGGCACGCCGTAGAGCAGCTCCAGCAGCTGGCGCGTGGCGGCCTGGGAAGGAAACTGCGCCATGGGCAAGTCCCACCGGTCGGTCGCCACCAGCACATCGTGGAAGGCGGCCTCGTAGAGCGGCAGCCGAAAGGCCGGGTCGAATTTCGAAGCACGGAACTCCGCGCTGGGCTCGACCGGATTGAAGAAGATCCCCGGCCGGTCCGGCGGCCACCAGCGACCGAAACTCTTGCGCTCGGCCCAGAGCACCTCGTTCCGTACGGAGAACGCGCCATGCGCGAAGTCGATGAGCGCCACGCTCCACGCCGTGCCCTGCTCCGAGCCCAGCACCACGCGACGGGCGCGTGCCATCGCGAGGCGCTGCAGGCGATTGGCGCGGTCGCGGAATACGGTCATCGGGTGCATCGGCGCGTAGTCGTCCCAGAGCTCGCCGAACGCATCCACGTCGAGGAAGTACGAATTGGCGCCATCGCGCAGCTGCCGGTCGAGGCGCGCGGCGAGCGGCCGCAGCGCGGGCTCGGCCCGCACCAGAGCTTCCGAGCTCAGCTCGCAGCCTCGATTCGCGAAGCCGCGCCGGGGTTTGCCGTCGCGCCGGATGATGCAGCCCTCGGGATAGAGCTTCCCGGGCCAACGCGACACTGCATCTCCGGTGGCCGGATCCTGGGCATTGGCAAAGCTGTCGTAGGGACCGACCAGAAAGCCCGCGGCCTTGGCGGCCGCGACGAAGTCCGCGCCCGCGAGCACCTGCCCGCTGAATTCGTCCTGGTCATAGCCGATCCATGCGCGGCGCGCGCCCGCGGCCACGAGGTCGCCGACGAACTGCGGCTTGCGACCATCGCCCCACACGTAGAAATGCGTGGCGCCCGCCAGCTTTGCGACCTCGGGATTGTCACGGATCTTGTCCGCCAGGCTTCGCCAGCCACCCGCGGCGCGCAGTCGCTCGCGATATTCCAGCGCCGGCGCGATCGGCGACGCACCGCCGAACCAGATTTCGATCTCGTGGACTCGGTCCCCGTCACGACGCTGGAAGTCGTGCGTCAGCGCGGCATCCACGCGGCCGTCGCGCTCCGCGAGACACAGTTCGCTGCGCAGCTCGCTGCGCACGAAGTACGTCAGCGTCCGGTCGCCGGTGGTGAAACTCCAGAAGGGCATCGACAGCACGCCGCTCAGCTTCTCGCAATCGCCGGCCAGCCGCCGTCGCCAGGCCGCAGCGGTGAACGGGACGTACAGTCCCTCGCCTTCCGGCAGGATCAGCGCAGTGAAGCGCGCATCGCCCGTCGACGGCCACGCAAGCTTCAGGTCGCGTTTCGCGATGAATCGCGCCACCAGCCTGCGACCGTCCGACTCGAAACTGACATTTACGCCGATGTCGGTGAGGCGCCACGAGGCGTGATGCGCGCCGTGCTCGAGGGCGGCGACCTGGTGCGGCTCGCCGGCGGCGGCGATGACGATGGCTCCGGAATCCGGCTGGTTCGTCAGGGAAGCCGACACCGCGAGCGTCGCGGGATCGAGCGTCGCACGCCAGCCATCCAGTTGCAGATCCAGCGCGCGGCATTGGCCCGCGAGCAGCACGGCCGCCAGCGCCGCGACGAGTCGCACGGCGCCCGGCATCAGCTCGGGCCGTTCACCTGCTCCTGGCGATCCGCCGACTGGCGCGTCAGCATCCACTGCGGATATTCGTTCGGCAGCGCGGAGACTTCGCTGATCGCACGCAGCTGCTCGGCCGACAGTTCGAGCTCGGTGGCCGCGATGTTGTCGAGCAGCTGCTCCTGGTTTTTCGCGCCGATGATCACCGAGGTCACGTGTGGTTGCGCCAGCAGCCAGGCCAGCGCCACCTGCGCGACCGACACCAGGTGATCCGCCGCGATGGGGCGCAACACGTCGAGGATGCGCCAGACGCGCTCGCGATCCACCGGCGGGAAGTCCAGCGTCGCGCGCCGCGCGCCGTCCGGCTTGTCGTTGTCGCGCGTGAATTTTCCCGACAGCAGGCCGCCGGCCAGCGGGCTCCACGGCAGGATCGCGAGCTTCTGATCCTTCGCCAGCGGCACGATCTCGCGTTCGATGTCGCGCCCCGCGAGCGAGTAGTACATCTGCAAGCTCTCGAAGCGCGCCAGGTTGCGCTTGTCGGAGATCCATTGGGATTTCATGATCTCCCAGGCCGGGAGATTGCACAGCCCGATGTAGCGCACCTTGCCGGCGCGCACGCAGTCGTCGAGCGCATCGAGCGTCTCTTCCAGCGGCGTGAACGGATCGCGGCCGTGGATCTGGTAGAGATCGATGTGGTCGACCTGCAGCCGCTTCAGGCTGGCGTCGATGTTCTCCATGATGTGGTAGCGCGAAAGGCCGATCTGGTTGTGACCCGGCCCCATGCGCAGCAGCACCTTGGTGGCGAGGAGGTAGGAATCGCGCGGCAGGCCGAGCAGCTTGAGCGCGTTGCCGGTGACGACTTCGGAGCGGCCGTTGGAATAGAAATCCGCCGTGTCGATGAAATTGATGCCGCGATCCAGCGCGGTCTTGATGAGATCGGTGGCGCTTTCCTGGCTGACGCCGGCCACCGTGGCCCACATGCCCTCGCCACTGCCGAAGGTCATGGCGCCGAGGCACATCTCCGAGACGATCAGGCCGGTGTTGCCGAGCTTTCGATAGCGCATTGCGATACTCCGTGCGGGAAGCGCGGAGTATGGCGGAAACGCAAACGGGGACGCACCTGTTCGAGGTACGTCCCCGTCGGCGGGATTCGGACGATCAGTGCAGCGTCCAGACGATGCTGAAGTTCAGCGACTCGAGCGTGCTGTCGTGCAGGTAGAATGCACCCGCGGTGCCGAGATTGCCGAGCTCGGTATGCTGGTACTCGACGCGGACCAGCGCGCCGTCGAGCACGGTCTGCAGGCCGACGCCGAACATGGGCTCGAAGCCCGTGTCGTCCACGGACACCGTGCCCTTGCTGCCCGGTGTCGTCTCCGTCGCGTAGGAGCCCGTGGACATGGTCTGCTCGGCCTTCCAGTAGAACATGCCGGCACGGCCGAAGATGCCGAACTTCCTGCCGATCCACAGCGTACCCACGGCCGAGAGGTCGATACCTTTCACGTCGGTGTGCGACACGACGAAATCCGCGGTGGGATCGGCGAGCAGGAAATCGAAGGGATTCACGTTGAATTCCGAACCGCTGCGCAGCCCGGCTTCCACGCCGAAGTAGCGGTTGAGCGCCCAGCCGCCGAACAGGCCGTAGCCAAAGCGCTTCGTGTTGAAATGCTGTGTTGCGTCAGCGGCGTCGACAACCAGGTCGAGCGCGGGTTCGAAGAACAGGTCGGACTGCAGGGTGTCCGAGCTCAGGTTCATGCCGAGTCGGAAGCCCGAGAATTCGTCCGCAAACGCGGGGGAAGCCAGCGTTCCCGCAAGCCCGAGTACCCCGAGAACCATT
>DASTHJ010000323.1:0-16619 GCA_035718265.1 Steroidobacteraceae bacterium
ACGGCCAGCCTCAAGGAGAACGTCGAATGGGCGAAACAACTGACCAGATAGAGGCCGACATTGCCCAGCGACGCCACGACCTCAAGGCCAACCTCGAGGAGCTGGAAACCCGCGTCAAGGAGGCCGCCGACTGGCGCAGCCAGTTCCGCCGGCATCCCGGCGTGATGATCGCCGCGGCGATGGCCGGCGGCATGCTGCTCGCCGCGCTGCTCGGCAACGGCTCGAGCCACGAGGTCCCGACGTCCTTCGACGACTAGTTAGGCGTGGTCGACGCCGAATCGAGGAAGATCCGGCGAATGCGCGGAAAGCGCGCCTGGATCTCACCTTTCATGCGCTCGATGGCCTCGCGGATGGCCGCGATGTCCATGCCGGCACGGAAGCGCAGCTCGATGACCAGCACCACCTCCTCGGGGCCCAGGTACAGGGTCGTGAGCTTGCCGACGTGCTCGACCGCGGCGTCGCGCGTCACGATCTCGCGCAACTCGGCGAGCGTCTGCCGCTCCACGCCTTCGCCGACCAGCAATCCCTTGCTCTCGAACACCATCACGAAGGCCATCGCGCACAGCAGCACGCCGATCAGTACGGATGAAGCGCCGTCGATCCACGGCGCGTGCAGGTGCTCGCTCAGGAGCAGGCCAACGATGGCGAACACCAGGCCGAGCAGCGCCGCGGAATCCTCGAGCAGCACGGCGAAGTTCGCCGGGTTCTTGCTGAGATGGATGGTCTCGAAGATGCCGCGGCCGCGGCGCTCGCTGCGGAAAGCCTTCAGCCCGTAGTACCAGGAAACGCCTTCGAACACGGTCGCGAAGCCGAGCACCACGAGGTTCCAGCCGAGGTTTTCGGGCGCGTGCGGTGACAGGATGCGCCACAGGCCCGTGGCGATCGACATGCCGCCACCCAGTGCGAAGATCAGCACGCCGACGATCAACGCCCAGAAGTAGAACTCGTGCCCGTAGCCGAAGGGATGCTCGTCATCCGGCGGCCGCCGGCTGCGGTGCATGCCGTACAGCATGAGTCCGCCGTTGCCAGTGTCGACCAGCGAGTGGATGGCCTCGGCGGCCATGGCCGCGCTGCCGGAGGCCGCCGCGGCGATGAACTTGGTGACGGCGATCGCGAGATTGCCGGCGATCGCGGCAAACACGGCCCGCTTGGTCTCGCCCGCCATGGGACCACTGTAGGAGCGGTGTCTGCCGCGACAATGCGTGAACGTCGCCGCTCGTTGTGAGACAGAGGCGGGGACGCATCAGTCGGACTTATGCCGCCAGATAGATTTGGTGTTCCCCCGCACCGCGGGCCCCTCCCTAGACTTGCCGGCGATCCCCTGGGGAAGAGGGTCAAGCATGAAGCATGGAAATCGGTGGGCCTCCCCATCCTGGTCCGCGTTCGCGTTTTCGTTGGTCGCTTCCCTGTCGGCATCGCCATCGAGCGCCCAATCTGCACCGCCGCAGTCCTCGGAGCTCGACGAGGTGGTCGTCACCGCGGAGCGGCGCGAGGTCAACCTGCAGGAAGTGCCGGCGTCGGCCAGCGTGTTCAGCGCGGAGGCGCTGGCGGCGGCCGGCGTGGACAACGTCATCGAGATCCAGAGCGTTGCACCGAGCGTCGCCATCAACACCTACAACCGCTCGACATTCATCAACATCCGCGGCGTGGGCATCGCCCAGTCGGCCCCGACGTCGAATCCGGGCGTGGCGTACTACATCGACGGCATGTTCATTCCGCACGAGCAGTTCATCGCGCAGTCTTTCTTCGACATCGAATCCATCGAGGTGCTGCGCGGGCCGCAGGGCACCCTCACCGGTCAGAACTCCACCGGCGGCGCCATCTACGCGCGCACGCCCACGCCGAGCACGGACGGCATCTCGGGGTATATCGACCAGACCGTGGCGGACGAAGACTGGTATCGCACGACGGCGGCCCTGAACCTGCCGGCCGGCGAGAAGTTCGCGATGCGCTTCTCCGGCATCTACGACGAGCGCGGCAGTTTCACCGACAACATCGGTCCGAGCCCGAGCGAGCCCGGCAGCGGCCGCGACGTCGCCGGTCGCGCGGCATTCCGCTACCAGCCCACGGAGTCCGTCACGCTCGACCTGCGTTACGAACACTTCGACCGCAAGACCGACTACAACGCCATCAAGAATCGCGACGACCAGGTGACCTCAGACCCGTTCACCATCGAGGAAGACGCGATTTCCTTCCTGGATCAGAAAGGCGACCGCGCCTCGCTCGAAGCGCGCTTCGACCTGACGCCCAACCTGGCGTTGCGCGCGTTGACCAGCTACCTGGATGCCGAGACCACGGACCAGGCCGACGGCGATCGCACCGCGACTGCGTTGCCCGTGCCGCCCAATCTGCCGACCAACGGCGCGAACACCGCGCTGTATCCCGGCCGGGTGAGCTACACCACGCAGCAACTGCGCACCTGGGTCAGCGAAGTCAACTTGCTGTCCCGCGGCGAGGGGCCGCTGCAGTGGGTGCTCGGCGCGTTCTACCTGGACGAGACCAGCCCGGTGGAGGTGCTGCGCGACAATCGCAACAACGTGGACTTCGTGCAGTCCAATTCCAGCATCGTCACCAAACTGACGAACACCTCGTTCTCGCTGTTCGGGCAGATGGACTACCGCTTCACGGACTCCTGGGCGCTGGACTTCGGGCTGCGCTACTCCGAGGACGAGCAGGAGTATCGGCGCGACCTGATCCCCGGACCGCCGCCGCCCGGCTGCTTCCCCTGTTCCTCGACGCTCGAGTCGGACGAGGTGACCGGCCGCGCGGGCCTGAAGTATTTCGCGACCGACGACGTGATGGTCTACGGCACGGTGTCCAAGGGCTACAAGGCGGGCGGCATCAACCTCGATCCCCGGCTGCCTGACTACCAGCCCGAGACCAACGAAATGGCCGAGCTCGGCATCAAGTCGACGGTCGCCGGCGGCCGGCTGCGCGTCAACGGCGCGATCTTCTATTCGGACTACGACGGCATCCAGTTGTCATCGCTGACGGCCGTGGGGACGCCACCCGTGCTGCTGCCGAACACGCTCAACGCCGCGCCGGCCGAGATCTACGGCGCGGAACTCGAGCTCATGGGCAGGTTCGGCGGGCTCGAATTCAACCTCGGCGTGAGCGCGCTGCACGGAGAATTCACCGAAGACGCGCTGCTGACCGACTCGCAGACCAACGCCAACGCGCTCGTGCCGAAAGGCGCCCGCGTGCCGTTCGCGCCGGATCTCACGGCGACCGCGGCCATTCAATATGAATGGCGTGCCGGCAACTGGACGCTGACGCCGCGCGTGCAGGTTTCGTATCTCGACGAGCAGCTCTCGACGCCGTTCCGCTATGACGCGACCACCGTGCCGTCGCGTACCCTCACGGACCTGCGGTTCACGATGATGCCGAACGAGAAGCTGCGCCTGGAGGCGTTCGCGACCAATGTATTCGATGAAACCTGGATCGCCGCGCAAGTGCAGAATGCCAGCAGCGCCACGGGTGGCATCCTCTACGGCGCTCCGCGCCAGATCGGACTTCGTGCACGATTCGACTTCTGAGGGAAGGCGCGCGGCTTCGGGATCGCGGCTGCTCGCGCTGGCCCTGATGTCGTGGGCCGCGACCACGCCTGCCGCGCCGCCCGCCAATGCGCCCGGCTCCGAGGTGTCGGGCCACGTGCCCGAGCAGCACCAGCAGGCGCAGCGCGCACCGACGGCGCCGGTCAGCCATGAACCGTCGGCGACCCGCTGGTGGACGCCGGGCAACGGCAAGCCGCTCGCGGAGCTCGCGACGTATCGCAACGCGAGCGGCAGCGTCGGTGTGCTGAACGCCGGCGGCGCGCTGGCCACGGCCGGCCATCCGTTCTTCGAGCCCATCGGGCAGAACGGCCGTGCCTGCGTGACCTGCCATCAGCCCGCCAGCGGCATGTCGCTGTCGGTGGACCTGATCCGCCGACGCTGGGAGGAAACGGGCGGCAAGGATCCGTTGTTCGCGCCGGTGGACGGCATGAACTGTCCGCACCTGCCGCCGGAGGATCCAAAGTCGCATTCCCTGCTGCTCGAGCGCGGCCTGTTCCGCATCTTCCTGCCATGGCCGCCGAAGGCGCCGGACGGCCGCCCGATCGAGCCGGAGTTCACGCTGGAAGTGGTGCGCGATCCCACCGGCTGCAACACGCATCCGGTGTACGGGCTGCACAGCGAGCATCCCATGGTGTCGGTGTACCGGCGTCCGCGACCGGTCGCGAACCTCAGGTACGTCACGCACCAGGGCTTCGGCGTGTTCGCCTTCATCGGCAAGAACGGCTTGCCGGCGAGCCGCGATCCGGACACGGGCCTGCCGAGCGCCATGAACCTGCTCGCGGATGCGCGCCAGCCGACCTTGAAGACGCAGGCCATCGAAGCGGCCGTGACGCACCTGCAGTTCGACGGCCGGCTCGACGACGAGCGCCTGCGCCGCATCACCGAGTTCGAGCGGCAGCTCTACGTGGCGCAATCGCGCGACGCCGTGGCCGGCGATCTCATGGAAGAGGGCGGCCCGCCGGGGCTCGGTCCGCGCAACCTGGCCGCGGGACGCGAGGGGCTGCTCGGCAACAACATCACCCACTGGGTGATCCCGCTCGGCGGGAAGTGGAAGCAACTGCCCCAGGGCGATGACCCGGCGACGAATGCGCGCAACCGCAAGCGCGAGTCCATCGCGCGCGGCCACGACGTGTTCATGTTCCGCACGTTCTGGATTCGCGACGCGATGCATCTGAACACCGTA
Source organism: Steroidobacteraceae bacterium (assembly GCA_035718265.1). GTDB lineage: Bacteria > Pseudomonadota > Gammaproteobacteria > Steroidobacterales > Steroidobacteraceae > CADEED01. The sequence continues at coordinate 4,738 of DASTHJ010000323.1, forward strand.
GGCCTCGGCAATCCGGCCAAGCGCACCTGCTCGACCTGCCACGGCATGCACATGCTCGGCATGGACGTCGCCAATGGCTGGATGGACATCGGCACCACGAACCTGCCGTGGGCGCGCGAGGAGCCGCGCAATCCCTGGAACCCGCGCCAGCCGGAGCTGCCGCTGTTCAAGGTCACCTGCAAGGACTCGGTGCCGCCACATCCGTTCCTCGGACGCGTGATCTACACGCAGGATCCCGGCCGCGCGCTGATCTCAGGCAAGTGCAACGACGTGGGCACCGTCGTCATGCAGCAGCTGCGCGGCCTCGCGGCGCGCGCGCCGTACTTCTCGAATGGTTCGGCCGCGAGCCTCGCCGAGATGGTCGATTTCTACGACCGCCGCTTCAACATCGGCTTCACCGACCAGGAGCGCGAAGACCTCATCAATTTCCTGGGGGCCCTGTGAGGCGGCGCGCACTCGCAGGCGCGCTGGCGCTGGCATCGATGTGCGCACTGGCGGGCGCGGCCGCGCCGGGCGAACGCCTGAGCTTCGTCGCCTGTCCCATCGTGCGCGACACGAGCACGGTGCCGTGCTGGCTGGCCGAGTACCAGGGCGAGCTGTTCTTTCTCACGCTGCAGACCGACGTGAGCGCGCCGGTCAATCCCCCATGGCTCGGTCATCGCGTATTGGTCGAAGGGATGGTCTCTGCAAAGCCGGCGATCTGCGGCGGCCGCGTGCTCGAGCCTCTCGCGCTCTCGGTGCTCCCGGAGCTGGATGCCTCGTGCAATACGATGTTGCCGGCCGAAGAACGCTACGACCTCACGTTCGAGCCGCCGCGACCTCCCGGCCCCAGTCGCGGGCGGCTGGCATTCGGCGATCCGGCGGCGCGCAACACCGTGCTGCCGCGCGCCATCACGCTGCAATACGAATTCGACGGCAAGGTGGTGTTCCGGCACGCGCAAAAGCTGCAGCAGTTGCTGGACTCGGCACGCGCGGCGCACGCCACCGAATTGCGCATCACCGGCTACCGCTCGGCCTCGCGGCTGTCGGACGGCACCGTGATGCGCGAGCGCGAGGCGATCGCGCGCGAGCGCGCCCTGCAGGTGGAGGAGCTGCTTCGGGGCGCCGGGCTCGAGGATGTGCGCTATACCCTGCGCACGGTGGACCGCTCGAAGCATCCGAACGGCGCCGACGACGCCGCCAACCGGCGCGTCGAGGTCGAGATCGTCGGAGGTAGTTAGGCCTTCAGGCGGCGGCCGCGCTCAGGCGCAGCGGCACCGAAATCGGCCCGACCTCCGGCATGCCGCTCATCTTGAGCTCGCCGCAAACCTCGAAGTGGCGGGTCTGCCGCAGCAGCTCTTCGAGCGCGATGCGCAGCTCCTGCCGTGCGAGCGCGATGCCCGCGCACATGTGCGGGCCGCGGCCGAAGGCCAGGTGCTGGCGGATGTTGGGCCGGCGCAGGCGGAACTGGTCGGGCTCGGGAAACACCGACTCGTCGCGATTCGCCGAGGCGTACACGAGCGCGATGGGCTCGCCCGGGCGGATGCGGCGCCCGTGCAGCTCGACCTCGCGGCGCGCCGAGCGCGCGAAGCCGCGATACGGCGTGTACAGCCGCAGAAATTCCTCCACCGCGTCCGGGATCAGCGCGAGATCCTCGCGCAATTGCCGCTGCAGCGCCGGGTCGCGGGCCAGGTGCACGGCAATGCTGCCGAGCAGGATCGGCGGGGCAACCAGTCCCACCACCAGCACCTGGCGCACGCAGCCCGCGAGCAATGTTTCGGGAAACGGTTGGCCCGCATCGTCGCGCGCTTCGAGCAGCGAGCTCGTGGGGTCGAGGTTAGGATCGCGCGGCTCGCGCCGCCGATCGGCAATGACCTCGGCGGCCATTTCGGCGAGCTGCGCGGCCGCCGCGGCGACGCTGTTGCGGTCGAAGGACTCCCACGCCTTCACATAGGCGCGCGCGGTGCGCCACAGGACCTGCGTCTGCTCGTCGGTGAGTCCCAGCCATTCACCGAACACCGCGGCCGGCAGCGGGCTCGAGAAGTGTTCGACGAAGTCCGCCTCGCGCATCGCCACCAGCGACTGCATCAGCGAGCGCGCGATGCGGCGCGTGGTGCCCTCGATGGCCGCGACGCGCGCCGGCCCGAGCGCGCGGTCGATGGCGCGGCGATACGGGGTGTGCTCCGGCGGATCGAGGTGCAGCGGTGGGCGCCGGCCGGTCGTGGAAGAGCCGGGCACGACGTTGCGCACCGAGGTGATGTACAGCTCCGGCTGCATCAGGATGTCGAGCACGTCCTGGTAGCGCGTGACCGCCCAGAACCCCTCGAACGCGCTGCTGTGCGCCACCGGGCAGCGCGCACGCAGGTCCGCGAACACCGCATGGGTGCTCTCGAAGGTTTCCTCCTGCGTGGGATCGTAGTCGTCGGCCATGAATGCTCACGGGACAGCGCGCCTCATGTTAGTCCCGGGCTTTGGCATGGGTAACAGTGGTTCCATCTACCCGCCATAAGATGCCTTGATGGCAGGCGGGGACTTCGCCGGGCGAGCGCGCAGCAGCGCGACCGCGCCGGCCGCCAGCAGCGACAACGCCGCCAGCGCGTACACCGGCCCGTCGAAGGAGCCGGTGCGCACACGCACCCAGCCGATGAAGGCAGGAATCACCAGGCCGGCGAGATTCCCGCACATGTTGATCAGCGCGAATCCGGCCGCAAGCTGCGAGGCGCCGAGGAACAACGGCGGCAAGGTCCAGAACGTGCCCTGGGCCGCGCCCATCGCCAGCCCGGCGATCAGCAGCGAGGCCAGCGCCCAGCCGCCGGTGCCCAGCAGCGGCGTGAGCGCAATGAACACGCCGGCGGCGAGTGCCGCGAGACCCACGTGCCAGTGTCGTTCCTGGCGGCGGTCGGAGTGCCGCGCATTCAGCACCATGCCCGCGGCCACCGCGATCCACGGCAACGCGGTCAGCACGCCGATGCGCAGATCGGAGCTGCCCGCGGACAAATGGCGCAGGATCTGCGGCAGCCAGTACAACAGGCCCTGCGCACCCACCATGAGTCCGAACCAGCACAGGCTCGCCACCCACAGCTGCCGGTTGCCGATCGGCAGCCGCGCGCGAGTGTGCGTCGCCTGCGCGGCCTTCTCACGCGCCATCTCCTCTTCGAGCCAGCGCCGTTCGTCGGGCCCGAGCCAGCGCGCATCGCGTGGTGCGTCGGGCAGCAGCCGGAGCGCCGCGATCGCCAGCAGCAGGGTCGGCATGCCTTCGATGAGCAGCATCCATCGCCAGCCGGGCCAGCCGACCGGGTTGTCGACGCTCATCAGCCAGCCGGCGAGCGGTCCACCGAGAATCGCCGAGGTCGGCACGGCCAGCATGAAGGTCGAAATGGCCGCAGCGCGGCCGCGCGCCGGAATCCACTGCGACAGGTAGAGCATCACGCCCGGTGCGAAGCCACCCTCGGCGACGCCGAGCAGCAGCCGCAACGCGTAGAAGCCATGCGCGGAGTGCACGAAGGCGAGCCCGGCCGCGGCGAGGCCCCACAGCCCCGCGCAGGCGAACACCCAGCGCCGCATGCCGAGTCTCTGCAACAGCCACAGGCTCGGCCACTGGATGAGGATGTAGCCGACGAAAAAGATGCTCACGCCGAAGCCGTAGGTTTCGGCGTCGAGTCCGAGCTCGGCGTTCATCTGCAGGGCGGCGAAGCTGATGTTCGCGCGATCGACGGTGCTCAGGAACAGCAGCGCCAGCAGGGGCGTGAGCAGGCGCCGCTGGGCGCGGCGGATGATCGCGTCGGCATCGATGGACATGCAGCCGATGGTACCCATCACGCCGGCCATGCGGATACCGCCTATCATGCGCGGCATGGACAGCCGGCGATTACGCTACTTCGTGCAGATCGTGGACAGCGGCAGCATCACGCGCGCCGCCGCGGCGAGCGGCGTGGCGCAACCGGCACTGAGCCAGCAGCTCGCCATCCTCGAGAACGAGCTCAAGGTGAAGCTGCTGGAGCGCTCCGTCTCCGGCGTGGTGCCCACGGCCGCGGGGCGCGTGCTGTACGCGCGTGCGCAGGCCATCCTGCGTCAGTTCGACGACCTGCGCGAGGCGGTGCACCGCGAGTTCCGGCCGCTCGCCGGCACGGTGATCGTCGGCATGCCGCCGACCATGCTGTTTCCGTTCGGACTGCCGCTGATCGAAAAAGTCTGCACGCAGCACCCGGAGATGCACCTGCAGATCCGCGAAGAGGGCAGCCTGGTGCTGCACGAACTGCTGGTGAGCGGCAAGATCGAATTGTCGATCTCGGCCACGCGTCCGGAGGGCGAAGTCGTCGGCGAGGAAGTCCTCAGCGAGTCGGTGGTGCTCATGTATCCACCCGGCATGGACTTGCCGGAGGAGGTGACGATGGCCGAGCTCGCGCGCCTGCCGTGGGTGGTGCCGCGGCGGCCGAATGCCATCCGCGCGCTGATCGATGCCGCATTCGCCGCCAACAACCTCGCGGCCAACGTCGTCGTCGAGATCGATTCGCTGTTCAGCGCGATGGAAACCGTGCGGCGAGGCTTTGGAGTCGGCGCCATGACGCTGGGCGCGATGCGCGAGGACCTGCACGCCGGGACGCTGCGCGCGCGACCGCTCGGCGACCTGCCCTTGATGCGCTCCATGTACCTGGCGCATCGCCGCTCGCCGGCACTCACGCCCGCGGCGCAGTTCGTGCACGGAATCCTGCGCGACGTCGCGGCGGAGGCGGCCGCGGCACGACCGGAACACCAGCCGACTTCGGCGAGTCGTGACGGTTTGCGAAAGTAGTTTGGCCGATCAGGCGTGCGCGCTGCTGGCTGCGAAGATCCTGCGCACGGTGTCCATCGTGTCCGCCTCCTCGACGCGCTTGTCGGTCCGATAGCGCTTGACGCGCGCCAGGCGCAGCGCGAGTCCGCCGGGATAGCGCGGACTCGCCTGCAGGTCGCTGAATGCGATCTCCACGACGATCCCGGGCTTGAGGTACACGGTCCACTCGTCGTGGTGTGATTCGCGCGCCAGGAATTCGCGCGTCTGCCATTCGAGCATCTCGTCGGTCAGCCCCTTGAAGGTCTTGCCGAGCATCACGTAGCGCTGCGTGGCCGGGTCGAGCGCGCCGAGATGCAGATTCGAGAGCTTGCCGTGGCGGCGGCCATGTCCCCACTCGGCGGCCAGCACCACGAGATCGAGCGTGTGCGCGCGCTTGATCTTGAGCCAGCTCGAGCCGCGGTTGCCGGCCTCGTAAGGCGCATCCAGCGACTTGGCCACCAGGCCCTCGTGGCCGGCGGCCAGCGCCTCGTCGTAGAAGCCGGCCGCGGCCTCGCGCGATGTGGTGACGAGTCGCGGCATCGCCTGCGCGGCGGGGACCAGTTCCGCGAGCGCCGCGAACCGCTCGCGCGCCGGCCGGTCGACCAGCCTTGTCTCATCTCGCAGCAGGCAGTCGAAGTAGTAAGCCCGCATGGGCAGCTCGCGCTGCAGCGTCGCGACGTCGAGCTTGCGCCCGAAGCGACGCATCGTGGTCTGGAACGCATGCGGTCGTCCCGACGCCGCGAAGGCAAGCGCCTCGCCGTCGAGCACCAGCTGCTGCGCCGGCAACTCGCGCGCGGCCGCGGCGATCTCCGGGATCGCCGCCGTCACGTCGTTGAGATTGCGCGTGAAGATGCGCACCTGCGCGCCGCGCTTGTGCACCTGGATGCGCGCGCCGTCCATCTTCCATTCGAAGGCGGCCTCGCCGGAAAGCGTGTCCAGCGCCTCGTCGACGTCGCCCGCCACCTGCGCGAGCATCGGTGCGATCGGCGACATGAGCTGCAACTGAAAGCGCTGCAGGCCGGCCGCGCCGCCTTCGAGGCCGGCGCGCGCGATCGCGCCGAGGTTGCCCTCGTACATCGCCGCGCGGCGCACTTCACGCGCCGGCAGCTGCGTGACGGCCGCGATCGCCTCGAGCATGACGCCGGCGAGCGCGCCCTGCCGCAGCTCGCCCACCAGCAGACGCAGCAGGAATTCCTGCTCGTCGCGCGTCGCACGACCGAACAAGGCGCGCAGCGCCGCCGTACGTTTCGCCCCGCGCCCGCTGCCGCGCAGCGTCGCGAGCTCATCGAGCCATCGGTCGACCTCGGTGATCTCGAGGCCCGGGTCGGCCGCGGCGGCATCGATCGCGCCGCGCAAGGTCGACGGCCCGATGCCGATACGTCCCTGGCGGATCTCGCCCGACAGGTAGAGCACGGCGATCCCGATCTCCGCGGTATCCATGCCGCGCAGGCAGTCGGCCAGCAGCCTGATCTTCGCGGACCGGGCGGCGGTAGCGGAGACCTGCCGCGAGGTGGCGACCAGCGTGGCGAGCAGCGTCATGTCGGCGATCGTAGCGCCGCGGTAAATGCCGCACGGCCGCGGACTGTGCGCCGAATCGTCTGACTGACCGGCGCGGCCGTTCGCGGACAGCGGGTGTCCCCGCCGCGGCCGGCGGCAAACCCTTGCCGCCCATCGAACTTTCCCGGGGGATGCCCGCAAAGTGTGACGCGATTCCCTCCGGTAATCACCTCGGGGGCCGATAGCCCGAAGGGGCCATGACCAGAAATCGGCGATGAACACGCAATCCGGGGCAAAACAGACGAGCGGCACGCGCCAGGTACTCACCTTCGCACTGGGTGAGGAAATCTATGGCGTCGACATCCTGCGCGTGAAGGAGATCCGCGGCTGGTCGCCGGTCACTCGCATCCCGCAGACCTCGGCCTGCGTGCTCGGCGTGCTGAACCTGCGCGGCGCCATCGTGCCGATCATCGACCTGCGCGTGCGCCTCGGCATCGCCGCGGCCGAGTTCACCGCGCTGACCGTGGTCATCGTGCTCTCGCTGCACACCGCCGCGGGCACGCGCGAATGCGGCGTCGTGGTCGACAGCGTGCGCGACGTGGTCGACATCGCACCAGACAGCGTGCGGCCCGCGCCCGAGGTGAGCGGCGATGCGGCCGCCGCGTCCATCCAGGGCATCGCCACGGTCGGCGAGCAGATGCTGATCCTGTTCGACGCCGACAGCCTCGTTTCCGGGGAGTCGTCACCGCTGGCGCTGCACAGCGCGGCCTGACGATTCGTACACGACTCACAAGGAACCTTCGACGGTCTTCACCATGCGCCTGAATCCCTTCAAGAACGTCCGCCTCTCCTTCCAGATGCTCTCGATGGTCGTGATCTCGCTCGCGATCTCCTGCGGCCTGATCGCCTACGCCATGAAGCTGGTGCAGAGCACGCAGGGCACGCTCAAGCACACCATCGACAACCGCATGGTGTCTGGCCAGGCGATCCAGGGCGTGGCCGACGCGTTGACGCTGGCGCTGGAAGACTCGCTGAACGTTGTCGAGAACAAGAAGACGACGCAGGAAGCGCACGAAGACATCGCGGCGGCCATGGCCAAGGCCAAGGACGACTGGGATCGCTATTTCCTCGGCGACATGATTCCCGAGGAGCAGGCGCTGGCCGACGAGACCACGCCGCTGCTCGACGAGGCGTACCTCGCCATCCACAAGCTGCAGAAGAAACTCGAGTCAGGCGAAGTCGCCGGGCTCGCCGCCTGGCGCGACGAGACGCTGCGCCCGGCGCTGGCCGGCGGCGCCAGCAATCTCAAGAAGCTGATCGACATGCAGCTCACGGCCGCGAATCTCGACCTCGAGAAGAACCAGGCCAACTACCAGAAGGCACGGCGCAACTGCGCGCTGATGTTCGCCGGCGGCGGCCTGCTGTCGATCCTCTGGGCCTGGTTCATCATCCGCGGCGCGATGCGCCGGCTGGGCGCCGATCCGGCCAAGGCGACCGAAGTGGCGCGCCGTGTTGCCTCCGGCGACCTGCAGTTCGAACTGGACGCGGGCGACCACGACGATGAGAGCCTGATGGGCGCGCTGCGCCAGATGAAGGGCAGCCTGCTGCATTCGAAGCTCGACTACGAAGGCCAGATCAACGCCATCTCGAAGGTGCAGGGCGTGGTCGAGTGTGCGCCGGATGGCACCGTCATCGCGTGCAACGAGATCTTCCTGAAGCTCCTGGGCTACACGCTCGAGGACGTCAAGGACCGCAACTACGCGATGTTCGTCGACGAGTCGGTGCGGGGCACCACCAGCTACCAGGCTTTCTGGCCCGCGCTGGCGCGCGGCGAGAGCCGCCAGGGCGAGTACCGCAAGCGGGCGCGCGACGGCCGCGACGTGTGGGTGCAGGCCGTGTTCAATCCGATCCTCGGCGCCGACGGCAAGCCGTTCAAGGTGGTCGCCTATCTCAGCGACATCACCAGGCAGCGCCAGGAGGCGCTGCTGAACGCCGCGTTCCGCGGCGCGCTCGACCAGCTGGACGCCAACGTCATGGTCTGCGACAACGATCTCGAGATCATCTTCGTCAACCCGGCCGCGCGCGCCATGCTGGCACGCGCGCAAGATGCCTTCCGCAAGGACCTGCCGAATTTCAATGCCGACGTGGTGCTGGGCTCGAGCCTGGAATCGCTGACCCGCGAGCCGGCGGCGCTGCGCGCCGCGGTGGAGAAGCTCACCGACCCGGTGACGCGCGAGGAAGTGATCGGCGGCCACACCTTGAAGACCCTGATGAGCCCGATGCGCGACGACACCGGCCGTCGCCTGGGCACCGTGCTCGAGTGGTTCGACCGCACGCAGGAGATCGCCACCGAATCCGAGCTGCAGGAGATCATCGGCGCCGTGACCGCCGGCAACCTCGACGGCCGCATCTCGCTCGACGACAAGCGCGGCTTCTTCCTGACGCTGTCGGAAGGCATCAACGACCTGGTCGACGCCATCGGCACGGTGGTCAACGAAGTCCACGGACTGGTGGCCGCGGCCAACCAGGGCGACCTGACGCGGCGCATCGACACGCAGGGCAAGTCGGGACTGCTGATCAAGATCGGCGGCGGCATCAACGAGCTGACCGAGAACCTCTCGGGCCTGGTCTCGCAGGTCAAGCACGTGGCCGCGGACGTGAGCCGCGGCGCCAACGAGATCAGCCTGGGCAACGCCAATCTCTCGCAGCGCACCGAGGAGCAGGCTTCCTCGCTCGAGGAAACCGCTTCCTCGATGGAGGAGATGACCAGCACCGTCAAGCAGAGCGCCGACAACGCCGGCCACGCCAACAAGCTGGCGGTCGCCGCGCGCGACCAGGCGGAGAAGGGCGGCGAGGTGGTCGCCCGGGCCGTGAAGGCCATGGACGAGATCAACGTCGCGGCCAAGAAGATCGCCGACATCATCGGCGTCATCGACGAGATCGCGTTCCAGACCAACCTGCTGGCGCTGAACGCCGCGGTGGAAGCGGCGCGCGCCGGCGAGCAGGGTCGCGGGTTCGCCGTGGTCGCCACCGAGGTGCGCAATCTCGCGGGCCGCTCGGCGACCGCCGCCAAGGAGATCAAGTCGCTGATCCAGGAGAGCGTGCGCAAGGTGGACGAGGGCTCGACGCTGGTCACGCAGTCCGGCGCCACGCTGGAGCAGATCGTGGTCGCGGTGAAGAAGGTCACCGACATCGTCGCCGAGATCGCGGCCGCCGCGCGCGAGCAGTCCGCGGGCATCGACCAGGTGAACAAGGCCGTCATGCAGCTCGACGAGCTCACGCAGCAGAGCGCGGCGCTGGTCGAACAAGCGGCCGCCGCCAGCCAGACCATGGCCGAACAGGCGCGCGGCCTGAACGATTCGATGCAGCGTTTTCAGGTGAACGCGACCTCGGCGCCCGCGACCTTGCCGGCCGTTGACGAGCGACGCAAGCCTGGACGTCCGTGGACCGCGAAACGCCCCGCGGAACCGGCCGCGCTGCCGGCATCCCGTAAGGCGATGGCCGGAGCGGACGACTCCGTGTGGAAGGAGTTCTGATCGGTTGAGCTAAATCGGGGCAGGCACTGGCCGATACAGGGCCATACGACGGCGGCGTCGTGTGGGCGTTGGCCGTCCGGATTACTTAATGGAGCCAGTGATGAAGAAGTACGTTTCGTTTGCAGTGCTCTGGGCGGCTTGTGCGCTTCCCGCGATCGGCTGCGAGAAACCGAGTTCCCCGACGACCATCCCCGACGGCAAGACCGCCTCCAAGGAAGAAATGCTCGCCGCCAAGAAGGCCATCGACGCCTTCAAGCTGGCGATGGAGGAATACATGGGCTGCGAGCGCAGCAACACCAAGATCGAGTCCGCGCACGCCGAGCTCGAGAAGGTCGCCGACCGCTTCAACGAACAAGTCCGCGCATTCAAGGCGAAGGGCTGACATCACATCGGACGCCGCGCCTCCGTCGCCCGGAGGCGCGGCGTCTGCTTTTCAGGCCGGCGCACGCCCGAGCAACGCTAGCAGGCGGCGCGCGGGTTGCCCGCGCGCGGCGCGCCGGCGCAGGCTGCCGTTTTGCCAGGCGGCGAACACCGCCGGGTTGATGTACGACTTTCGGCACACGGCCGGGGTGTTGCGCAGCCCGGCGGCCACCTGCTTCACCACGGCGTTCATGCAGCGGCGCAGCGCGGCCTCGCTGCGTCGCTGCGGAACGGGCAGCTCGTCGAGCAAGGTCAGCGCGTGCAGCGTGGCATGCCAGGTGCGGAAATCCTTGGCCGTGAATTCACCGCCCATGCGCTCGCGCAGGTAGTCGTTCACCTGGCCCGAGTCGATGGCGCGGCGCTCGCCGTCCTGGTCGAGGTACTGGAACAGCGCCTGGCCGGGCAGTTCCTGGCAACGGCGCACCAGCCGCGCGAGCCGCGCGTCGTCGATCAGCACGTCGTGCTCCGTGCCGCCCTTGCCGCGGAAGCGCAGCAGCGCCTTGCCGCGCGCCGGGAAGCGCGCGTGCCGGTCGCGCAGCGTGGTCAGGCCGAAGCTGCCGTTGCTGCGCGCGTACTCGGCGTTGCCGACGCGCACCTGCGTGGCATCGAGCAGTTTGACGACCAGCGCGAGCACCTTGTCACGCGGCAGTCCGGGAAGTTTCAGGTCACGGCGCACGGCGGCGCGCAGCCCGCCCAGCGCGCGGCCGAAGCTGCGCATGCGCGCATGCTTGTGATCGTCGCGCGCCACGCGCCATTCCGGGTGGTAGCGATACTGCTTGCGACCGCGCGCGTCACGGCCGGTCGCCTGCAGGTGGCCGCGCGGATTCGGACAGATCCACACGTCCTCGTAGGCCGGGGGAATGGCGAGCTGCGCGATGCGCTCGAGCGTGCGCGCATCGCGCAGGCGGCGGCCCGAGGGCGCGTAGTACGCGAAGCGCAGCGGCGCCTTTCTGCGCCCGCGTCGCTTGCGCGCCGCCAGGCGCACGCGGCGGATGCCCGGTGACTGGTCGGTGACGTAGACGAGACCTCGGGGAACGGGCGGCATGCTTCGAGCCTGCCGCCCCGCGTGGCGAGGCCGCTGTAGGGATGTTTGACCGCGCGGCCGGAAAGCCGGTGGTCGGCGTCGTGGGGCATTCCTACTTCGCGCCGAGCGCGGCGCGCAGCCGCTGCAGATCCTCGTGCCGGCTCGGCATGTCGGCGCGCGGCGCGGCCACGCGCATGTCGCGCAGTATCTCGAGCGAGCGCAGCAGCACGGGCAGCGGCGGACCGCTCGCGGTCAGCCCCTGGTGTGCGTCGGCCGGCAGCTTCTGCGCCGGGCCCTCGATGAAGCGCTTCACGAGCGCGTCGTGGTGCTGGGCCGCGTAACGACCGAACAGCTCGCAGACCTCGAGGTAGGCGCGCGCGTTGCGCTGGAACCAGTCGGTGCGCGCGTGTGCCTCCAGCGAGTCCAGCAGCTCGTCCAGCAGGCTTACGTAGGTCATGCACTCGCGCAGCCGCGCCTGGTCGGCGGGCAGCATGAACGCCATCTTGTCGACCAGCAGGTTGGCGTAATAGGGATCGTTGGCGCGGCACAGGCCGAGCAGCAGGTCCAGCTCGTTGATGCCGGAGAAGTCGCCGGCATTCGCGCCGCGGTACTCGAG